>CAYMNX010000726.1:0-12477 GCA_964391905.1 uncultured Rhizobiaceae bacterium | reverse complement strand
GACCCAGGATTCGCGCGATGCGCTTTTCGTCGGCTACACCGCCGGGCTCGTTTGCGGCGTGTGGTTCGGCAATGACGACAACTCGCCGATGAACCATGTCACCGGCGGAACGCTGCCGGCGCGGACCTGGCACAATTTCATGGTGGCGGCGACGAAGAACATGCCGATCGAGCCCTTGCCGGGCGAGGGCGCGCTCTTGGCCTCGGGCGGGTCGCAGAGCGCCAATCCGATCTCGAACGGGTTGCGCGGTTTGCTCGATCGCATCTTTGGCGGCGGCAGCGACCAACCATCGCGCAGCCCGCCCTATTCGCAGCCCGCCGAGGCACCGCCGCCGAGCTGAGCTTAAAACACGCCGAGCCCGCGCAGCAGGATGCGGCGATAGAAGGCCGAGAGAACCGTGGCGCCGAGCGCGACGACGACGATGTCGGTCGCGGCGCCGATGAGGCCGCGCAGAATGAAAAAGCCGAGCGGCACGCGCGTCGCATCCTGGTCGAGGTGAAGCGCCGCCAGGATCGCGCTTAGCACCAGCAGGACGATCAGCATCACCGGCGCGCAAGCGACGAAGCCGCAGCCCAAGAGCCGCCACGAATTGCCGCGCATGGCGCGCCACGCTTCAAGAAGGCCAAGCGGCTTGCCGAAGGCGGCGGCGGGAAAGAGCAGCGAGCACCGCATCACCCCGACCCATAACAATACCGCCGCCAGCGCGGCGAGTGGCGCCAGATAGGATGGCGCACCCAGCGCATCGGCGAGCAGCAAGACGGTGAGAAGGGCGGCGGATGCGAGATAAAGCAGCAGCGTGTAGACAAGAAACCGCGCCCAAGCGGCGAAGAAAATCCGTCGCGGCGGCACGCGCTCGCCCGAGAACAGCATCACCTGATGCCAGCGCACCGCGAAAGCGTTGAGGCAAAGGAGGCCGGTGACGGCCTCGATGATATCTTCGGAGTGGAGTTGAAGCGCGCCGCTCCGCCAAGCCGGTAGCGCCGGCCAGCCGAGATAGAAATGGAGATAGCCCGGCACCAAGGTCGCCGCGAGCATGATGAGGAGCGGCAGCCAGGCCAAGTCGAACAGCAGCCCCAGGCGTCCGAACACGCTGCGATAGGCCTCGACCGCCACTTCGGCGATCGGCACGGTCACGCGCGCGCTCGCATCCGCCATTCCGGTTCCTCGGGGTTCTGCTGACAGGCGCGGGCAATCTAGCGGATCGCCGCGCCCCTGGCGACGCCCGCGGCGGAAAGAGCGCCGGATCAGACGGTGCCGGTGTCGAGCGCGTAGCCCGCGGCCCGGACCGTGCGGACGAGATCCTTGTGTCCGCCCTCATTGAGGGCTTTACGCAAGCGCCGGATATGGACGTCGACCGTTCGTAGCTCGACCTCGGCATCGCGGCCCCAGACGGCGTCAAGCAACTGCTCGCGCGAGAATACCCGGCCGGGCCGCTCCAAGAAGAAGCGCAGGAGACGGAATTCCGTCGGCCCCAAATGAATTTGATTGCCGCTGCGGCTGACGCGATGGGCGGAAAGATCGAGGGTCAGATCGCCGAAGCGCAGGACCTCGGCGCTCGCGGTCGGCCGGGCGCGGCGAATAACCGCGCGCAGGCGCGCCACCAACTCGTTGGTGCTGAAAGGCTTCACGACGTAATCGTCGGCGCCGCTGTCGAGGCCGCGAACGCGATCGCCTTCCTCGCCGCGCGCGGTCAGCATGATGATCGGAACTTCGCGCCAAGCAGGGCTGCGCCGGATTTGGCGGCAGAGCTCGATACCCGAGACCCGCGTCAACATCCAGTCGAGCAATACCGCATCGGGTACTTGTTCCTTCAGTTGCAAGAGCGCCTCTTCGCCATCGCGTGCCTCGGCGACGGCAAAGCCTTCCTTCTCGAGATTGTAGCGCAGCAGCGTCAGGAGCGCCGCTTCGTCTTCGACAACGAGGACGGCGGGCCGCATCAGGCCGCTCCCTCCTTGCCGTCATCACCGCCTTCAGGCGTCTCCGACAGGACCGTGCGATCGCGCTTCGGCCGGATCTGCACCAGCGGCTTGCCGTGGACGAGGAAATAAAGAGTTTCGGCGATGTTGGTGGTGTGGTCGCCTATGCGCTCGAGGTTCTTCGCCATGAAAAGGAGATGCGTGCAGGGCGTGATGTTGCGCGCATCCTCGATCATGTAGGTCAGGAGCTCGCGGAAGAGGCTCGTATACATTTCATCGAGCTCTTCGTCGCGCAGCCACACCGCCAGCGCCTTGTCGGCGTCGCGCTCGACATAGGCGTCGAGCATGTCCTTGACCATGCTTTGGCACAGAGCGCCCATGCGCGGCAGGGCATAGACGGGCTTCACCGGCGCATTCTGGTTCAGGATGATCGAGCGCTTGGCGACATTGGCGGCATAATCGCAGATGCGCTCGAGATCGGTTGCGGTCTTCAGCGCGGCGACGATCTGGCGCAGATCGCGCGCCATCGGCTGGCGCAGCGCCAGCAGCCGCACGACGAGGGCTTCGACCTCGTGCTCGAGCTCGTCGACCTTGGCATCGCCCTCGATCACCTCGGAGGCGAGGTCGCTGTCGCGCTTGACGACGGCATCGATCGCACCGGCGAGCTGGCTTTCCGCCATACCGCCCATCTCGGCAATCGTGTTGTCGAGCCGCTGCAGCTCCTGGTCGTAGCTTTTGATGATGTGTTCGGCGACCATACTTTATCCCTCCGCCTCAGCCGAAACGGCCGGTGATGTAATCTTCGGTTTGGCGCTCTTTGGGATGGGTGAAAATTGCTTCGGTCTCATCGAATTCGACCAGCGTGCCGAGATACATGAAGGCCGTATAGTCGGAGCTCCGCGCGGCCTGCTGCATATTGTGCGTCACGATGGCGATGCAGTAATCCGATTTGAGCTCGGCGATCAGCTCTTCGACGCGCTGGGTCGAGAGCGGATCGAGCGCCGAGCACGGCTCGTCGAGGAGTAGAATCTCGGGCTTCACGGCGATCGCACGGGCAATGCAAAGCCGCTGTTGCTGGCCGCCCGAGAGCGACAGACCGCTCTGCTTCAGCTTGTCCTTGACCTCGTCCCAGAGCGCGGCGCGACGCAGGGCCTGTTCGACCCGCGCATCGAGATCCTGTGCGGAGAGATTCTCATAGAGGCGGATGCCGAAGGCGATGTTGTCATAGATCGACATCGGAAACGGCGTCGGCTTCTGAAACACCATGCCGACGCGGGCGCGCAGCAGGTTGAGATCCTGTCCCGGCGCCAGAATGTCGTGCCCGTCGATCAAGACCTGCCCGGTTGCGTGCTGCCCCGGATAGAGGTCGTAGATGCGGTTGAGGATGCGCAAGAGCGTCGACTTGCCGCAGCCCGACGGGCCGATGAAGGCCGTGACGCGGCGATCCAAGAGCTCGAGATTGATGCCTTTCAGCGCCTCGAAATTCTTGTAGTAGAAGCGCAGATCTTTGACGACGACCTTGGTTTGCGCGACGCCGCGATCGGCGGTCTTGGTCGGCGTGATGGGCGGCGCCTGGACGGTCGGGGGACGAGTAGGAGTTTGCACGGGGGTCACTTCGATTGTCATTTGTTCGCTCCGCTCCAGCTGGCAAGCATCCGGGCGACGATATTGAGGATAAGAATGGTGAAGGTTATGAGCAAGGCGCCGCCCCAAGCCAGCCGCTGCCAATCTTCGTAAGGGCTCATCGCGAATTGGAAGATCACCACGGGCAGATTGGCCATGGGCCCATTCATATTGGTGCTGGCGAATTGGTTGTTGAGCGCCGTGAACAACAGCGGCGCCGTCTCGCCGGCGATGCGTGCCACCGCAAGCATGACGCCGGTGAGCATGCCTTGGATCGCCGCGCGATAGGTCACCATCACCACGACTTTCCAATGGGGCGTGCCCAAGGCGAAAGCCGCTTCGCGCAAGCCCGCGGGAACGAGGTTCAGCATGTCCTCGGTGGTGCGCACCACCACCGGGACGACGAGAATGGCGAGCGCGACCGATCCCGCCCAGGCCGAGAAATGGCCCATGCGCACGACCATGACTTGATAGACGAAGAGCCCGATCACGATCGACGGCGCGCTCAGGAGGATATCGTTGACGAAACGAACCGTGGGCGCGATCTTGGTGCCCCGCCCGTATTCGGCGAGATACGTGCCGGTCAGGACGCCGATCGGCGTTCCGACCAGGGTCGCGACGAGCGTCATCACCACGCTGCCATAGATCGCGTTGGCAAGCCCGCCGCGGCTGCCCGGCGGCGGCGTCGTCTGCGTGAAGAGATCGGCCGTCAGCGCTGGAATGCCGTTCGCGAGAAGCGAGCCGAGAATGAGAAAGAGGATCAAGAGCCCGAGCCCGGTCGCGCCGAGCGACAGGGCCAGGATGACGAAATTCGTGGCGCGGCGGCGGTTGTAGTGATTCATTTTGCCGCCCGTTGCTCGATCCGCAGCAGCATCAGCTTCGCCGCCGCCAGAACGATGAAGGTAATAACGAACAGAATGAAGCCCAGCAGGATGAGCGAGGACTGGTAGAGCGCGCCGACCGCTTCCGTGAATTCATTGGCGAGCGTCGCCGATATGGTCGTGCCGGGCGCGAGCAGCGAGGCGCTGATGCGATGCGCGTTGCCGATGACGAAGGTGACGGCCATGGTCTCGCCCAAAGCCCGACCCAATCCCAGCATCACGCCGCCGACCACGCCGACGCGGGTGTAGGGCAGCACGATGTCGCGCACCACTTCCGAGGTGGTGCAGCCGATGCCGTAGGCGCTTTCGCGCAGGATCGCCGGCACGGTCAGAAAGACGTCGCGCGTCACCGCGGCAATGAAGGGCAGCACCATCACGGCGAGGATGAAGCCCGCGGTCAGCACGCCCAAGCCCAAAGGCGGGCCGCTGAACAGGAAGTCGATTCCGGGGATGGCGCCGAGCGTTGCCTTCAAGAAAGGCTGAACCGTCAATTGCAGGAATGGCGCGAGGATGAAAAGGCCCCAAATGCCATAGATGATGCTGGGAATGGCTGCCAGAAGCTCGATCAGCACGCCGATCGGCCGCCGCAGGAAAGGCGGGCAGAGCTCGGTCAGGAAGATGGCGACCCCGAGCGCGAGCGGAACGCCGATCAGCATGGCGATGAAGGACGTTACCAGCGTGCCAAAAATCGCGGGTGCGCCGCCGAAAATCTGCTTTACGGGATTCCAGGTCTGATCGAGAAGGAAGCCGAAGCCGAAGGCGCGCATCGCCGGCAGGGCGCCGATCAGCAAAGCGATCATAACCGCGCCCAGCAGCAACAGGACGCCGATGGCGAAGGCCTTGGTGGTGCCGCGGAACGCCACATCCTCAAGGCGTTGCCGCTTCATCCTTCTACTATCGCTAGCGGGAAGCGCGACAGAATCTACCATTGCTGCTCCAACGGGCCAGCCTCTTCCTCGATCATCCGCTCTTTCCATGGCTGCGGCGCGCGCGGGCCGCTTGGCCGCAACAAGTACTCGGCCTCCGTTACATTTTTATGACAATCGGTGTCACCGCGAGGTGACCGGCCCGACCTCGTTTCCGGGGCTCGCAAGCGGCAGATGAACGGTGAAAATCGAGCCCTTGCCGAGCTCGCTGTCGATATCGAGCGCGCCGCGATGGTGGCTCACGATGTGCTTGACGATGGCAAGGCCGAGGCCGGTTCCGCCAAGCTCGCGTGAGCGCGCCGGATCGACGCGATAGAACCGCTCGGTCAATCGCGGGATGTAGTCCCGCGCAATCCCGGGGCCATGATCCTTGACCGAAACGGCGAGAGCGGGGTTGCGCTGGCCGCCGCGCGGTGCCGGCAAGGTCCGGGGCGAGGGAAAGACCGATACTTCGATCGCGGTCCCGGGCGAGCCGTATTTGATCGCATTGTCGAAGAGGTTTTGGAACACCTGCGTCAGCTCGTCCGAGTCGCCCATGACTGGCGGCAGGTTGGGGGCAAGGGTGAAGGCGAAATTCATCTGGCGCGTATCGGCGCGCTGCTCGAGCGTGTCCGCCACCGAGCGCAGCACGTTGCCGATATCGACCTCGCCGGTCGGCGCGCGGTGCTCATTCATTTCGATGCGCGACAGCGATAAGAGATCGTCGACGAGGCGCGACATGCGCGCCGCTTGCTCCGCCATGATCGACAAAAAGCGCTCGCGCGCCGCCGTATCGTCACGTGCCGGGCCGCGCAGGGTCTCGATAAAGCCGACCAGCGAGGCAAGTGGCGTGCGCAGCTCATGGCTCGCATTGGCGACGAAATCGGCGCGCAAGCGCTCGCTGCGCTTCAGATCGGTCAGATCATGCAACAGCAGGACGGCGGCGGCGCCTTCCGCCGTGGGCGGCTGGAGCGGTGCGATCCGCGCCGAGAGATGGCGCTCGATGGGGCTCGGCATCTCGAACTCGACGACGCGACTGCCCTCGCCGCGCAGTACGGCATCGGTTGCGGCGAGCACCGTCGGATGACGCAGGGCGCCGGCGAGGTCGCGATCGAGCAGCCGATCGCCCAAGAGCTTCACCGCCGCGTCATTGGCGTGCACGATGCGGCGGCCGCCATCGAGCAGCAAGAGCGGCTCCGGCAACGCGGCCTGGACCGAGCGCGCGGCGGTCAGCTCCGAGGCTTTCTCGCGCAGAATCGCGCGCGTGCCGCGGGCCCAGCGGGCCAGGGTAACCCAGAGATCGCGGACGAGGGGGTTCCACGTCTCGATCTCCGGCGTCGCGCTCTCATCATCGGCCATGGCGCGGATTGCCGCTTCGACGGCGAGGATCCCCGATATCAAGGGACGATAGAGCAAGGCGAGCAGGATGTAGCCGAAGAGGGCGGACAGCCAGGCATCGGCCGGGTCGAGAGCGCCGGTCACGACCAGGGCGAAGAGAACAAGGAAAAGCGGTAAGGAGAGATAGAGAGAGCCGAGCAGCAGACGCGGCAGGACGCTCATCGCTCGAATCCTGCCGCGCGCCGATCGTCTCGGACAAATTGCAACACTGTCATTCCGGCCACCCCCGGCCGGAGTCTAGAAAGGCGCGGCGCTTACCGCCAGCGCAGAAGCATGCGCTCGATGATCGACAGCACCGCACCGATGCTCAAGCCAAGCAGCGACAGCATGACGACGCCCGCCATCAGATCGTCCGATTGCATCAGATTGCCGGCGGTCAGAAGGAACGCGCCGATGCCGTATTGCGCGCCAATCATCTCGGCGGCGACGACGAGAATGAGTGCGGTCGAGACCGAGATGCGGAAGCCAGCAAGAATGCCGGGCAGGGCCGAGGGCAGCATGATCTTCCAGATGATCGAGCGCATCGGCAGGTTGAAGCTCTGCGCCATGCGGATGAGGTTGCGCGGCACGGCGTCGACGCCGCTCAACGTCGCGATAATGGTCGGAAAGAATACGCCCGAGGCGATGGTGACGATCTTCGGAGATTCGCCGATGCCGAGCCACAGAATCAGGAGCGGCAAGAGCGCAATCTTCGGCACGGGGTAGATGGCAGAGACGAGCGGCATGCCGATCGCGCGCGCTGAGGAGAGCAGGCCCATCGTCACGCCGACGAGCAGCCCGAGGGCGGTGCCGACCACCCAGCCGACGCCGATGCGCGCCAACGAGACGGAGAGATGCGTCCAGAGATCGCCGGTCACCACCAACTGCCACAGGGCGAGGCAGATGCTCCAGGGCGAGGGCAGGAACACGGGGTCGATCCATCCCGCCGAGATCGCGACTTGCCACAGCGCGATGATCCCGGCAAAGGCGATCCAGGAATAAAGCGGCTGCGGCACGGTGAGAAAGCCGCCGCCGCGGAAATTGACCTCGCGGCGCAGCGGGGCGGCGCCATTCGCTACGATCTCACTCATGGATCACCTCTCGATCGGCCACCGAGGCCTCGTCGCGGATCAGGGACCACAACCGATCACCGAGATCCGCGAGCTGAATTTGCGCAGCCTTCTGCGTGCGCTCGCGCTGTGGGATCGGAATGTTAAGCACTTCCTTGATCCGCCCCGGCCGCCGCGACAATACCACGACCCGGTCGGCGAGGCGCAACGCCTCGTGGAAGTTATGGGTGATGTAGATGCCGGCGATGCGCTCGCGCAACAGCAGATCGAGGAAATCCTCCATCAAGAGATCGCGAGTCTGCGCATCGAGCGCCGAGAGCGGCTCGTCCATCAGCAGCACGGCCGGTCGGACCACCAGGGCCCGGGCGATGCCGACGCGCTGTCGCATACCGCCCGAGAGCTGCTTCGGCAGCGCCTTGGCGAAATCGGTGAGGCCGGTCCGCTGCAGCGCGTCGGCGACGCGCGCCTGACGGTCGGCGACGCTCAGGCGATGATGCTCCAAGGGCAGGGCCACGTTCTGCTCGACCGTTCGCCATGGCAGAAGTGCGAAATCCTGGAAGATGAAGGTCAACGGGTTGAGGCAATCGGCGGCCGGCTGGCCTTCGAGGAAGACGCTGCCCTTGGTGGCTTTGAGGATGCCGCCGACGATCCCCAGAAGCGTGGATTTGCCGCAGCCCGACGGGCCGATCACGGCAACGATCTCGCCCTCGCGGACATGCATCGTGATGTCCTCGAGCACGACGAGATCGTCATAGGCGTGGCGCTTGACGTCGACGATTACATCCATCGGCGGATGCCCCCATCAACGCGCGCGTGTTGCGACCTGGCGCGTGGCTCCCGGGCCATGCCGGCGAGCCCCCCTTCGGATAGCCTCCTCATACCGTCTCTTTTGTTGTTCGCAGCGAAAACATAGACCTGACCGGTCGGATCATAATGGGCCAAACCAGCCCGGTCCATGCCGCCTTTCAGCGCTCGGGCAGGGGGATGGCATAGCGCTGGTCAATCATCGCGGCGGGGTCGAAATCGCCCTTGACCATGCCTTGCGCGCGAAACCAGGCCACCTGGTGGAGGACGTCCTTGATATCGACCCGCTCGTCGGGATCGGCATAGGCAAGGGCGGTCGCGACCTCGGCCGGGGTCTGGCCGATGGCCTTGGCGATGATGCCTATCATTTCGGCAGCGGCCGGGCCCTGCTTTTCGCGCTCATCGGGTCCGGTCACGGCGTCGTGATAAAGCCGTGCGCCGCGGCGATACGCGTTGAGAAAGCGCGTGACGAAGTCGCGCCGCGTATCGGCGGTCTTGGGCGTAATAAACGCGGCGCCCAATTGCCACGGCGTCTCGTCGCCGACCCAGGCCAGGATTTTCGCGGCGCCACGCGCGACCACCGGAAGGCCGGAGGTATTCGGCACCATGGCGATATCGACGGAGCCGCCGGCCACGGCGTTGGCGGCGTTGGGATTGGACTGCAGGGCTTCGATGTGCACGCTATTCAGATCGAAGCCGTATTTCTCGGCGGCGAGCGCGAGGCTGTAGTGAAAGGCCGAGCCGACCGTGGTGAAGGCGACCGAATGGCCCGGAATATCCTTCAGCGATTTGAGCCCCGCCGCCGCGGCGCGGTTCGCGACGAAATAGCCGAGGCCGTGAAAGCCCGGCACCTCGCGCGAATGCGCGGCGATGATCTTGAGTGCGCCTTGCGCCGCGAGCTGATAGAACCCGCCGGTGAAACCCGTGACGCCGACATCGATATCGCCGGAGACCGTGGCGACGGCGATGGGCTGTGCCGCCTCGAAGAAGACGAGCTGCGGCTCAATGCCCTCGGCCGCGAAGAAGCCCTTCTCGACCGCGATATAAATGGGCGCCGCCGTGGTCGATCGCGCGACACCGATCTTCGCGGGCTCGGCCGCGACCGGAAGGGTGAGAAGCATTGCGGCGCCCAGCACCGCGCCTCCGATCGCGCATCGGAATTTTTGCGCCGCTTCGATCATTCGACGTCGCTCCTCTGGGTTTCGCCGTCCGCCCTTCCGCTAAGGCGCGAGGATCGCGTAGCGCTTGTCGATCAGCGCGTCGATATCGATGCCGCCCTTCAACATGTTCTGAGACTTGTACCAATCGACGACGCGCCGAACATCGCTGGGCGAGACGCGCGATTGCGGATCATAATAGGCGATGCCGAGCTTGATGATCTCGATCGGCTGGGCCAGCACCTTGGCGGCAAGCGCGATCATTTCCGGCGCGGTCGCTTGATCCTCGCGCTTGCCTTGGGCGTTGGCGAAGGCCTCGTCCCAGGCGCGCTCCGCCTTGCGCATGGCATTGAGGAAATGCTTCACGGTCTCCGGCCGCTCATTGGCGATCTTGGTCGAGGTGAAGGTGCCCTCGCTCTGACCCGGCGGCAGCTCGTCGCCGACCCAGCCGAGCATCCGCGCGTCGCCGCGCTGGACGAGCGGATAGGCGTTGGCGGCGGTTTGAACCGCCGCATCGGCTTGGCCGCCGCTCAAGGCCGAGCCGACATTCGGATTCGATTGCAGCGCCAGGACGCGCACCGTCTTCAGATCGATGCCGTATTTATCGATGACGCGGCCGAGATTGTAGTGGAGCGGCGTTCCGAGCTGGGTGATCGCGACCGAGCGCCCGCCGAGATCCTTGAAGGATTTGAGCCCCGCCGCATAGGCCTGCCTCGAGACGAGAAAGCCGATGCTCTGGAAGCCGGGATGCTCCCAGGTTCCGGCACCGATGAGCTTCAGCGCGCCCTGGCTTGCGAGGCTGAATAAGGCCGCGGTCATGCCGGTGGTGCCGAAATCGATATCGCCCGAGGTCGCCGCCACGGCGATCGGCTGCGCTGCGTCGAAGAAGACGATCTCGGCATCGAGGCCCTCGGCGGCGAAAAAGCCCTTCTCCTTGGCGACAAAGACCGGCGCGCCGCCCAGCGAGCGCACGACGCCGACCTTGATGTGCTCCGCCGCGCTCGCGTGAGCCATGGCGGCGAGCAAAATGAGGGCGGCGGGAAGGCCGCGCGCAATCGCCCGGCGCGGGAAGAGGGTCAGCGCGGCAATCACAGCCAAGCTGACGATGGCAAACCGGGCCTTGCCTCGGCACAGCCGTTGCGTGCAATCCATGATCTCTCTCCCTGCCGCGCTCCTATTGCCCCGGCAAGGGGGCGACGGAGCGCTTATCCATGACGTCTTCGGCCTTCACCATTCTTAAGCATGCCTTGGGCGCGATACCAAGCGATTTGATGGCTCTATGGATGGGGCTGGCGCCGGCGATCAATCGTTCTTTAACGGTAATGAGCTTCAATCCTGTCTCCCCGCGGCGTCTCCTGCCGCAAACCCTGGTTGTTCCCGTCATGGCCTCCGTCCTCGTCATCGAAGACGAATCGTCCCTTCGGCAGATCTTCGTCCGCATGTTGTCGGGTGACGGCCATATGGTTAGCGAGGCGCGCGACGGGCAAGAGGCCTTGCGCCTCCTCAAATCGCATGAGCCCGACGTCAGTCTCACCGATATCGTGATGCCGAACGCCGACGGTATCGAGGTCATCGCGGCGAACCGCCGCCGCAAGCATCCGGCAAAGCTCATCGCCATGAGCGGCGTCGGCGGCTTCGGGCCCGATTATCTCAAGACCGCGCTCGAGCTCGGCGCCGATTACGCGCTGAAAAAGCCTTTCCGCTACGCGGAATTGCGCGCCGCGATCCTTGCCTGTCTCGGCGCCGCCGCAGCCGCATAGCATCGCCCTCGCCACGTTTTAATCCCGCCCTTCGGATGCTAGTTTCGCATCCATGTCGACGGGCCCCTCCCGCCAATCCCCTGCCGCCGCGTCCGCGCCGACCCCAGCATCGCCCGATGCGACGCCGGTGATGGCGCAATATTTGGAGCTGAAGCGCGCCCATCCCGACAGCCTGCTCTTCTATCGCATGGGCGATTTCTACGAACTCTTCTTCGAGGATGCGGGCCGGGCCGCCGCTGCGCTCGATATCCAGCTGACGAAGCGCGGCAAGCATGATGGCGAGGACATTCCGATGTGCGGCGTGCCGGTGCATGCCGCCGAGGCCCATCTCGCGCGCCTCATTCGCCAGGGCTTCCGCGTCGCCGTATGCGAGCAGATGGAAGACCCGGCCGAGGCGCGAAAACGCGGCAATAAGGGGCCGGTGCGCCGCGCCGTCGTGCGCATCGTCACGCCCGGCACGCTGACCGAGGACAATCTTCTCGATGCGCGGCGGCATAATTATCTCGCAGCCCTCGCCGAGGCCGGCGGCGCGCTCGGCCTTGCCTGGCTCGATCTCTCGACCGGCGATTTCGCGGTCCAAGAAGCGGCGCCGATGCGGCTTGGTGCGATTCTGGCGCGGGTCGCGCCGGGCGAGCTCCTGATCGCCGAGCGACTCCTCGCCCGCGACGAGTTGCGCGCCCCGCTTGACGAGCATAAGGCCGCGCTCACGCCGCTCCCCAATAGCCGCTTCGACAGCGAGAGCGGCCGGAAGCGCCTCGAGACCGTCTATGGCGTGCGCGAATTGGCGGGCTTCGGCAATTTCCTGCGCGCCGAGATCGCCGCGGCCGGCGCAGTCATCGATTACGTCACCCTGACGCAGCAGGGAAAGCTCCCGGCGCTGTCGCCGCCGCGGCGCCTCGGCGCGAGCGATGTCATGGAGATCGACGCAGCGACGCGGCGCAATCTCGAATTGACGGAGACCCTGACGGGCGAGCGCGGCGGCAG
>CAYMNX010000725.1:0-2826 GCA_964391905.1 uncultured Rhizobiaceae bacterium | reverse complement strand
GGCTTCATTTCGCCGGATGGAGGAGGCAAGGACATCTTTGTGCTTGTCACGGCGTTGCGTCGCAGCGGCGTGCAGACACTCGGTCCGGGCCAGCGCGTTCGCGTCGATGTCGTCGACGGGCGTAAGGGCCTCGAGGCCGATCGCGTCACATTGATTTAACGGTGGACAGGTGTTGTCGCGCACGGCGAACCGAAAAGTTCGCCGTGACGTTCTCTTGCTGGCAGGACCTGCCCCGGCAAAGGGATGGACAGATGGATCTCCACGACACGATCAGGACCTATCGGCTGTTTTCGGGCTCTTATGACTTCGTCTTCGGGCCCGTCTTTCACCCCGGCCGTAAGGAGGCGGTTCAGATCGCCAACAGCCAGCCGGGCCAGCGCATCCTCGAGGTTGGGGTCGGCACCGGCTTGTCCTTGCCTTATTTCCGCCGCGATGCGGAAGTGACCGGGATCGACGTCTCGGCCGAGATGCTCGAGAAGGCGCGTCGCCGCGTCGCGCGCCGCGGCCTCGGCCATGTCAAGGCGCTCCTCGATATGGATGCCGAGGCGATGAGCTTTGCCGATAACAGCTTCGACGCGGTGCTGGCGCTCTATGTCGCCTCGGTCGTGCCGAACCCGGCGCGCTTTGCCGCCGAGATGCGTCGCGTCTGCCGTCCCGGCGGCACGATCGTCGTCGTCAATCACTTCGCGAGCGAGAACGGCATCATGTGCGCGGTCGAGAAGATGCTGGCGCCGCTGGCGGGCAAGATCGGCTTCCACGCCGATTTCCCGCTCGACCGTTTCCTCGATGTGAGCCGGCTCTCCGTCCGCGAGATCAAGCCCAGCAATCTGTTCGGCTATTGGCGCTTGTTGCGCTGTATCAACGAAAAGCCCGCCGGCCCCTGATCTTGGCAATAAGCACGACCACGGAGGCACGGAGAACGCGGAGCGGACGTGAAGGGCTAAATCTTTCTTCTCCGTGCCCTCTGTGTCTGCGTGGTGATTCTTCATCTCATCAAAACCGCTCGGTATCGAAATCGACGACCGTGCCGCCGCCGAGGATGGCGGGCGTGAGGGAAGAGGCGAGCGCGAGCTCGTGCTCGGCATAGAACCGCGCGGTGGCGCGTTTCGCCGCGGCGAAAGCGCGGTCGCCATGACCGTGATCGAGCCGATGCTTGGCCGCGAGCGCCGCCTTGGCCATGAGCCAGCCGCAGGTCACGATGCCGAGGAGGCGGAGAAAGGGCGTGGCGCCGCTCAGCGCCCTGGCCGGATTCACACGAAAAAGTGATAGGAGCGCCTGACTCGTCGTCGACAGGGCGACGAGGCCGGAGCGCAGGTAAAGGCGGATCGTCGTCAGCGCCTCGTCTTGCTCGGCCGCCAGCGCCGCATCGAGGGCGCGCATCTCGGCCATGAGGTCGTTGAGCGCGGCGCCGCCGTCGCGCACCAGCTTGCGATTGACGAGGTCGTTCGCCTGAATGCCGTTGGTGCCCTCGTAGATGAGCGCGATCCGCGCATCGCGCAGATGCTGCGCGGCGCCCGTCTCCTCGATATAGCCCATGCCGCCATGAATCTGGATGTTGGTCGAGGCGGTCTCGAATCCGCCTTCGGTGCTCCACGCCTTGGCCACGGGAATGAGCAGATCGGCGCGCGCCTGGCATTGCGCACGCGCCGACGGATCGGGATCGTGGTTCGCGCGATCGATCATGCCGGCGACATAATAGACGAGAGCGCGCAGCGCTTCGGTCTTGGCGCGCATCGCGAGGAGCATGCGCCGCACATCGGGATGGCTGATGATCGGCGCGTCATTGGCCGCCGCGGCCGGCCGTCCCTGCACGCGGGTCTTGGCGAAATCGCGCGCTTGCTGATAAGCGCGCTCGGCGATGGCGACCCCCTGCAGGCCGACATTCAACCGCGCGCCGTTCATCATCAGGAACATGTATTCGATGCCGCGCTGCTCCTCGCCGATGAGCGTGCCGATCGCGCCGCCGTCATCGCCATAAGCGAGGACGCAGGTAGGGCTCGCATGGATGCCGAGCTTTTCCTCGAGCTTGACGCAACGAATGTCGTTCGCCGCGCCGAGACTGCCATCGCGGTTGACGAGGATCTTCGGCACGACGAAGAGCGAGAGGCCCTTGGTTCCGGGCGGCGCGCCGGGAGTCCGGGCGAGCACCATATGCACGATGTTCTCCGTCATATCGTGCTCGCCATAGGTGATGAAGATCTTCTGGCCGGTGAGGCGGTAGTGATCGCCTTCCTTGATCGCGCGCATGCGCACCGCGCCGACATCCGACCCTGCCTGCGGCTCCGTCAAATTCATCGTGCCGTTCCAGGCGCCGCTGACGAGCTTTTCGAGATAGAGCCGGCGCTGCTCGTCCGTGCCGTGCGCGATGAGGAGCTCGGCAGCGCTCGTCGTCAAGGTCGGGCAAAGCGAGAAGGCGAGATTGGCGCTGGTCCACATTTCGAGGACGGCGGTGCCGACGGCGAGCGGCAGGCCCTGGCCGCCATGCGCCGCCGGCAGCGAGACCGCGGTCCAGCCGCCGGCCACGAAATCGCGATAGGCCTCTTTGAAGCCCGGCGGCGTGCGCACCACGCCATTCTCGAGCCGGCTCGGGTTGCGGTCGCCGATCGAATTGAGTGGCGCCAGCGCGGTGCTCGCGAATTTGGCGGCTTCGTTCAGTACCGCATCGACGACATCGGAAGCCCCCGCCGCTTCGCAGCCCGGCAACCGCGCGAGCTGCGGCAAGTCGGCGATCGCGTCGAGCGCGAAGCGCATTTCTTCGAGCGGCGCGCTGTAGCCGCTCATGCACCGCTCCGCTGCGAGTTACCCCCCACCCTGACCCTCCCCCTC
>CAYMNX010000724.1:0-1899 GCA_964391905.1 uncultured Rhizobiaceae bacterium | reverse complement strand
ATTGATCGAGCCACGCGTCACCACGGCATTTTCGGCGCTGCTCGTCATCCCGGCGATCATCCTTGGCGGACGCGGTCTGCCGGTTCCGGGCGGACCGCTTCATCTCTTCCCGCGCGGCCAGCTCCCGGGCGGCGAAATCCTCCACCTGTTACGGCGCGGAGGTCCGAATGCCCTTGCCGTGGTCGCACATCTTCATTCCTATCGCTGGTCCGACATCCGGCACCTCGCGCAAGCGGGCGCGACACCTTTCGGTAAGTTTCTCCTCGGCTGGCTGTTGTTCTCGCTCGCGGTCTCGTCCTTTGCCGCGCTCTACCCCGTTCTCATGGCGAAGAGCTTCGACTTCGAAGTCTCGCGCTCCTCGATGCTGATGTCTGTCGCAACCGCCATGAGCATCCCGCTCTATAACATTGCGGGCCGGCTCGCGTCGCGCTTTGGTGCGGGCCTGACGCTCGTTATCGGGGTTGCGGTACGCGTGATCGCGCTCGGAGGGCTCGCAAGCGTCGCATATTTGCATCCCGACGAAACGATTCTCCTCGTGGTCGTGCTCTACGGCATCTTTCAGGGCATCTGGCCGCTGCTCAGCGTCGCCTCAAACGATCTCGGCGCGGCGCTGGCGCCGTTCGGCGCCGGCGCGGCGATGGGTCTCTTCAACGCGATGGGGGCGATCGGATCGGCATTGGGCGCCCTGGCCGGCGGAGAGGTCGCCGATTATTTCGGTTACCCGGCAGCGAGCCTATTCGCGACCTTTGTCGCGCTTCTCTCGCTCCTTTGCATCATCGCCTTGCGGCGTTCCGGCGCCGGCGCCGAGCCCGCGCCGCTCAAGCCGCATTGAGCGGCGCCTATCGGCCGCAACAAGCAGGCTGACATCGCCCTGCGATGCTACCATCATCGCTCCGCCACTGCGACCGCGCTGGCCTAACAAGCTTTCGCGGTCCTGCGCTACGCTGGCCGGCCATTTCGCGGGTCGCGCCGAATCGAAGATCGGCGCAAACGCAGCCTCTCCACGACAAATTTTGCCAAGCTTCGCGTCGAACGACGTCCGATAATGCGAAAGGTTTGAAGGCTGCCCGCGGACAGCGACGGTCGGCGCCGCTCGCCGCAGGGGTCCGCGAGGATCGACCATCTCAGCGCGACGGTTCGCGGCAGCATGACATGCCCATCGACGACAACAGCGAGGTCTGAGTGGCAACGCCTCATCAAGCCCCCGGGATTCGATCACTCGCGCTGATCGCGGTGGTCGTCGGCGCCGGCGCCGTCGCCTTTGCCTATACGGCGGGATGGTTTTCGCCGCAGCGCCTGACGCCCGGGAAGGTGGTCGAAGCGTTTGCGCCGCCGACGGGGGCAGCGCTCGGCCACCGCCGCAACCACGCGAAGGGAATCTGCTTCACCGGAAGCTTCGAAGCGAATGGAGCCGGATCGGCGCTCTCGCGGGCGCGGGTTTTCGTTCGCGGGCAGTATCCCGTGCTCGGGCGCTTCAACCTCGGGACCGCCGATCCGAACGCGCCGGATGCGACGGTCCGGGTCCGCGGCCTCGGCATACGGATCACGACGCCGGATGGCGCGGAATGGCGCAGCGCCATGATCGATGCCCCGGTCTTCACGGTCTCGACACCGCAAGCCTTCTATGAATTGCTGCGCGCATCGGGGAGCAAAGACCCCAAGGCGATGGAGACTTTCGCCGCGGCGCATCCGGAGTTCGCGGCCTTTGCCGATTGGGCGAAGAACGCACCTTGGACGGCGAGCTACGCGGAAGACCGGTTCAACAGCCTCAACAGCTTCGTCTTCATCGACGGTTCCGGCGCCGAGCATGTCGTGCGCTGGTCGCTGCTGCCGGCGGCGCAGCCTGTCACCATCGCGCCCGATGAGCTTGCAAAGCGCGGCCCCGATTTCCTCGAGCAG
>CAYMNX010000723.1:0-11298 GCA_964391905.1 uncultured Rhizobiaceae bacterium | reverse complement strand
CATCGTCGATGTGTTCGAGGGCGTCGGCCAGCATTCGGTCGGCAAGATGAACGATGCCGAGCTGCATGAGCTCGAATGCCATGCCTGTCCTTCGGCCGGCTCCTGCGCCGGGCAATACACGGCGAACACCATGGCCTGCGTTTCGGAAGCGATCGGCCTTGCCTTGCCGGGCTCCGCCGGAACGCCGGCCGTCTATGAGAGCCGCGATGCCTATGCCGAGGCCTCGGGCAAGGCGGTGATGAACATGGTGCGCCTCGGCATCCGGCCGCGCGACATCGTGACGAGGAAGGCGCTCGAGAATGCGGCCGTGGTCGTGGCCGCGACGGGCGGCTCGACCAATGCGGGGCTCCATCTCCCGGCGATGGCGCATGAGGCGGGGATCGATTTCGATCTCCACGCCGTCGGCGAGATCTTCAAGAAGACGCCTTATATCGGCGACTTCAAGCCAGGCGGCAAATATCTGATGAAGGATTTGCACGATATCGGCGGCGTGCCGGTGGTGATGAAGGCGCTGCTCGACGGCGGCTATCTCCATGGCGATTGCATCACCGTCACCGGCAAGACGCTCGCCGAGAATCTGCGCGACGTGAAAGTCCCGAGCAATTAGGACGTGGTGCACCCGACCGCGAAGCCCTTGGCGCCGACGGGCGGCGTCGTGGTCTTGAAAGGCAATCTCGCGCCGCAAGGGGCGATCGTGAAGGTCGCGGGCATGCAGGGGATGGCGCTCAAATTCCGCGGGCCGGCGCGCTGCTTCGATACCGAGGAAGCCGCTTTCGCCGCGGTCGAGAAGCGGCAATACAAGGCCGGCGAGGTTCTCGTCATCCGCTATGAGGGCCCGCGCGGCGGGCCCGGCATGCGCGAGATGCTGGCGACGACGGCGGCGCTCTACGGCCAGGGCATTTCCGACAAGGTCGCGCTCATCACCGATGGGCGCTTCTCGGGCGGCACGCGCGGCTTTTGCATTGGGCATGTTGGCCCCGAAGCCGCGGTCGGCGGGCCGATCGGCCTCTTGAAGGATGGCGACATCATCGTCATCGACGCCGTCGAGGGGACGCTCTCGGTCGAATTGAGCGATGCCGAGCTGCAGCAGCGTCGCGCCCAGTGGAAGCCGCGCCGGACCGATTATCAATCGGGCATGCTGTGGAAATATGCGCAGCTCGTGGGCGATGCCGAGAAGGGCGCGGTCACGCATCCGGGCGGCAAGGCGGAGACGCACTGCTATGCCGATATTTAGGCAGCGGCGCGGCGTTCGACCGGCCGCGCATCCCCTCGATCCTTGATCGGACGGCGTTCCGCCCCATATGTACGCGTTAAGCGTTCGCCCGCGAGGCGGAGGGCGCGGCGGAAGCCCGGCGCGGAACATTAAAACTGCCAAACGAAGCCAAATTATCGAGGGATTTCAATGGCCGAAACAATGAGGCGCCCGGCCGAGCTCGTCGCCGCCGGGCTCGTTGCGCCGGCGCGCGAGGACGCGATTGCGGCGGTCGCCGAGCGCTTTGCTGTCGCGATTACGCCCGATATGGCGGCGCTGATCGATGCGGCGGATGCCGCCGATCCGATCGCGCGGCAATTCGTGCCCGATGCGCGCGAGCTGGCGACGGCGCCCGAGGAGAACAGCGACCCGATCGGCGACCATCGCTTCGAGGCCGTCAAAGGGATCGTCCACCGCTATCCCGATCGCGTGCTGTTGAAGCCCTCGCATGTTTGTCCCGTCTATTGCCGCTTCTGCTTTCGCCGCGAGGATGTGGGTCCGGGGAGCGAGACGCTGTCGCCGGCCGAGCTCGAGGCGGCGCTCCAATATATTCGCGCGCGTCCCGAGATCTGGGAGGTGATCGTCACCGGCGGCGATCCGTTTCTCCTCTCGCCGCGCCGCCTGCGCGCGCTGGTCGCGGCGCTCGAGGCAATTCCGCATGTCGCCGTCATTCGCTTCCACACCCGCGTGCCGATCGTCGCGCCGCGCCGCGTCAGCGCGGCGCTCGTCGCCGCGCTCGAGAGCGAGAAGGCGATCTATGTCGCGCTTCACGCCAACCACCCGCGCGAGCTGACGCCGGCGGTCAAGGAAGCGGCCAAGCGCTTGTCGCGGGCCGGCATTTCGCTCTTGAGCCAGTCGGTGCTCTTGAAGGGCGTCAATGACGATGCGGCGACGCTCGAGGCGCTCTTTCGCGGTCTCGTCGCCATGCGGGTCAAGCCCTATTACCTGCATCATGCCGATCTCGCGCATGGCACGGCGCATCTGCGGACGAGTCTCGGCGCGGGGCGGGCGCTGATGCGGGAATTGCGCGGCAAAGTCTCGGGGCTGTGCCAGCCGCTTTATGTCCTCGACCTGCCGGGCGGCTATGGCAAGGTGCCGGTCGGCCCCTGCTATGCGCGCGAGGGCGGGGCGGGGGAATGGGAGGTCGAGGACCCGAGCGGAGCGCGTCATGCTTACCCGCCACGCGGGCCGGTTCATCGTTAACGCGCCGGAATCGGCATAAACGCGGCGCATGTGCGGCCGCCCGGACACAGCATCGAAAAAATTCATCCGAAGGCCCGCGGCAAATGCGTCGGAGCGGCAGAAAAGGCTTGAGAAACAAGGGGAGTTGCACTGTAATCCGGGCGCTCAGTAGGCCCCGAATGTTGAAGACGATTCGCACCAATTTCGATCGCCGTGAGATGCGTCGCGACCGGCGTTACGCGCTGCCGCCCATCATTGTCACGATCGGCCAATCCGAATATACGGTGCATGACTGGTCGTTGGGCGGCTTCCAGACGATCGAAGGTCCGGCGGTTGCGATCGGCGACGAGGTGACGGGAACGCTGCGGCTCGACGGGCAGCCGGCGAGCTACCGCTTCTCCGCCGCGGCCGTCCGCAGCGTCAGCGCCCATCACGGCATCGGTTTCCATTTTCTCGAATTGTCGCCCGAGTTGGTGTCGGCGCTCGATCGCGCCGCGCTGCGGCGCTTCAGGGGCAGGCACTGATGCGCGGGTCGTTGCGAATCGGCTATGCGATGATCGCGCTCGGATTGGGGGCGGCGCTCGCGGGGCCGGCGCTTGCCGACGGCGCTCAAGCCGGCAGTGGCGCCCTAACCAGTAGGGGCACCGTGACCGGCAGCGGTGCCTTGGTCCGGGGCGGCGCGCCCTTGCCGCGCTTCATACCGAATTTCCCGATCGAGCTCAGCCCGCCGGGCGCGGAGCAATCGCCGCAGGAGAATCTGGAGATTTCGCTCACCTCGCCGGATCACAGCGTGCTGCGCTTCCTGTTCTCGCCGCGCGCCGTCTCCGGTGAGACCTTCGGCTTCGGCTCGACCGTTACCGGCGGCTATGCCGGCCTGGCCTGGAGCATCTTCGACAACGACCGCTTCTTCGGTGCCGTCGCCTTGACCGGCGCGGTCAATCGTCTCGCGCTCGAGGATCCGAGTCGGCGCCTCTACGGACCGCTGATGTCGCTGCACAGCACCTTCGAGCTCGGCTATTCCTTCAACGCACAGCAGAGCCTCTCGCTGTCGCTCGATCATGCGAGCCCGGCGCCGTTCTACGGCAACGATCTCCGCCTCCGCTACGGCTATCACTTCTAAGCCCGCCACATCCCTTAAAGCTTGAAGCTCGGCGCCGGATTGCGCCGTCTTTTGGCATGGCCCGAGCAGCGTGGCGGGGGCAGCGCCGTTGTGATATGGAAGGGGACAATAAATACTGAGATCGGGGAGGATCGAATGAGATTAGCCAAGCGGATTCTGACGACCTTCGCTTTCGCCGTGCTCGCCCTGGCGAGCGCGCCCGCGCACAGCGCCGATCCCGTGAAGCTGCGCATCGCGTGGATCGTCCCGGCCGGCGACGCGCCGCTCGCGCTCCTCGGCAAGCAAGGGATCGCCCAGCATCAAGGTAAAAGCTACACGCTCGACTTCGTCCATTTCACGGCGACGACGCCGATGATCACGGCGATGTCGGCGGGCGAGGTCGATATCGTGCCCTTTGCCTTCTCCTCGCTGGCGCTCGCGATCGAGAATGCGAGGCTCGACGATCTGCGCATCATCGCCGATGTGTTCCGCGACGGCGTCGACGGCTACTACAGCAGCGAATACATGGTGCTCAACGACAGCCCGATCAAAAAGGTCGAGGATTTGAAGGGGAAGGTCGTCACCTCGAATGCCGCCGGCACTGCCGTCGATATCGCCCTGCGCTCGATGCTGAAGAAACACGGGCTCGAGGACAAACGCGACTACTCGCTGATCGAATCCGCTTTCCCCAACATGAAGGCGATGCTCATCGATCATAAGGTCGATCTCATCACCGGCGTCACGCCCTTCAGTCAGGACCCGGCGCTGCGCGCGGTGGCGCATCCGCTGTTCCTGCAAAAGGACGCGATCGGCGTGTCGCAGATGATCATCATGACCGCGCGGCAGGACTTCATCGCGAAGAACCGCGCCGCGCTCGTCGACTTTCTCGAGGACAATCTGCGCGAGCTGCACTGGTACTGGAATCCGGCGAATCACGACGAGGCGATCAAGGCGGTCACCGATTTCACCAAGACGCCGGCGAACTTGTGGTCGAGCTGGCTCTTCACCAAGGGCGATCTCTATCACGATCCGGCGGGTCTGCCCGATCTCGACGCGCTCAAGCGCAATATCGCGACGGCGCAGGAGCTGGGCTTCATCCGGACAGCGCTCGATCCGAAGAAATATGCCGATTTGAGCCTCGTCGAGGAAGCCGCCAAGCGCCTGAAATAGAGCCGCGAAGCGGGCGGCCGTTGCCGCTCGCCTTCGCGCATCGAGGAGACGTGGTTAGACGTGAGTGCCGCCGGCGGACGAATTCTTTTCCTCGCGGCGCTCATCGCTTTTGGCGGCGGCGCCGGCTTGGCGCGAGCCGCCGATCTCGACTGCGCCAACGCCGTCGGTGCGCGCGAGAAGCTCGTCTGCGCCGACCCCGCGCTCACCGCCGCCGCGCAGAAGCTCACCGCCGCATTTGACAGCGCGCTTCAGCCGCTCTCGGCGGAGGGACGCGAAGCGCTGCGCGACGGGCAGCGCTCTTGGATCAAATTCACCGACACGGTATGCGGCGTCGGCGCGCAGACGGCCCCCGCGGCGTCCGCCGCCGGTGAAACGCCGACCGCATGCCTGGCGCGCTATGATGCGATGCGTCAGGATCAGCTCGATCATGCGACGGTGGTCGCGGCGGGGCGGGTCTTCACGCGGCACGAGAGCTTTTCGGCGCGTCCCGTTGCCGACAGCAGCGGATTCGTGACCACGGTCATCGCCTATCCGCAGGTCGACCGGCCGAGAAGCGCGAGCGAGCGCGCGTGGAATAAGCGGATGGTGCGAGAGGCGCATCGCCCGGCAGCGCCGCATCCATCGGCGAACGGGTACGCCGATAGCTGGGTCGACTATCAGATCGACAACGCGACCGCCGAGCTCGTCTCGATGGTCTTTACCCGTTATTGGTACGGCCATGGCGCGGCGCATGGCATCAGCGCGCGATTGCCCTCGACCTGGCTCTGGCGCGAAGAACGCGCGCTCCGCGCCGGCGATGTGTTCGATCGCCGCAAATCCTGGCAGGATGCGCTGGCGCAGCTCTGCTTCGACCGGCTGAGCCTCGAGAAGCGGCAGAAGAATATCGATTATGATGCGTCGCCCGCGACGCTGCGCAAGCTCGTCGCCTCGGCCGATCGATGGACGATCGAGCGCGACGGTCTCGGCATTCAGTTCCAGGAATATGAGATCGGGCCTTATGTCCTCGGTTCGCCGAAAGTAACGATCGCCTGGACGGCACTGCGACCCTATCTCGCCGCGCGGCCGCCCTTCCGCATTCCGCCTAGCTGATCGGGGCGCCGTTAGATCGGCACGCCGCGCGCGGTGCCGAGGGTGCACCAGACGGGCGTGTGATCCGACGCTTTTTCCTTGCCGCGCGGCGTCTTGTCGATATCGGCTTCCTCGAGCCGGTCGGCGGCTTGCGGGCTCAGCAGCAGATGATCGATGCGCAGCCCCTCGTCGCGAAACCAGCGCCCGGCCTGATAGTCCCAGAAGCTGTAGCGATGCGGTTCGGGGTGAAGCGCGCGGAAGGCGTCGACATAGCCGAGATTGGGCAGGACGCGAAAGGCATCGCGCGTCTCCGGCTTGCAGAGCGCATCGTTGCGCCAATTCACCGGGTCGTACACATCCTCGTCGGTCGGACAGACATTGTAGTCGC
This sequence comes from uncultured Rhizobiaceae bacterium, assembly GCA_964391905.1. Taxonomy (GTDB): domain Bacteria; phylum Pseudomonadota; class Alphaproteobacteria; order ATCC43930; family CGMCC-115725; genus CAIKMD01. Next base: position 5,139 of record CAYMNX010000723.1, on the reverse strand, counting down.
CGGCGAGGACCACCGCCTGCTCGGTGTCGAGCAGCTCGCGCGCATGTGCGGCGAGGCGCTTCATCCAGGCGAGCTTGTAAGGATATTTCTCGCTTTCGACCGGATTGCCGTTCGGCAGATAGATCGACGCCACCCGGACATCGCCGACCGTCGCCTCGATATAGCGCGCATGATCGTCGGCCGGATCGCCGGGCAGGCCGCGCACCACCGCCTGGGCCGGCTCGCGCGACAGAATCGCGACGCCGTTATAGCTGCGCTGGCCCAGCGCCTCGACGTGGTAGCCAAGGCCCTTCAGCTCGAGGCTCGGAAAATCCTCGGCCTGGCATTTGATCTCCTGAAGACAGACGATGTCGGGCTGCGCATCTTGAAGCCAGGCGAGGAGATGCGGCAGGCGGACCTTGATCGAATTGACGTTCCACGTCGCGATTTTCATGGGTGACAACAACGCCCCGGGAGATTTGCGGGATCAAGTTTAGCGGCCCTTGCCGGATTGCGCACTATGATGCCGGCGCGGCGATTCGCGCTATACTCGGCGCATGGCGCGGCCCGGGACCTATATCGATATCGGCTATGCCTCGGCCCAAGAGTTTTGGGACGAGATCGTGGTCGCCTCCGCCGCGCGCCTCAAGACCGATCCGACCCGCGCGCATGCCATGGCGGCGGCGATTTACCTCTCGCATTTTCTCGACTGGGTCTTTCACGAGAAGCATCCGCGGGAAGATACGATCGGCAATCCCGTCTATATCGCTTTCCGGCAACGGCACCATCGCGCCTGCCCGGAGCTCGGCTGGCTCGCCGATCTCGCCGATGTCGCCAAGCACCGCGGCTTGGGTCGCCGCCAGGTCATGCTGAAAAAGCTCGAAGACAGCGCGCAGCAGAAGGAATCGAGCGCCGAGGAGGAGGAGGCCAGCTCGCGCTCCCCCGCTGCGGAGCATCCGCTGGTGCTCGAGCTTGCGAACGGCACGCATCATCGCTTCGATCGCGTGGTCGCGAACGCGATCGCCTATTGGCGGACCAATCGCTGACGCCGGCTTATCGGCGCGGCCGAGCGGGCCTAGCCGATCGAGAAGGAGTTGCCGCAGCCGCAGGAGGAGGCGGCATTCGGGTTCTTCACCTGGAAAGCCGCGCCCATCATGTCTTCGACGAAATCGATCTCGGCGCCCTTGACGAGCTCGAGCGAGACTTCATCGATCACGAGGGCGACGCCGTCGCGCTCGAAGACATGGTCGTCGGCGTTGCGCGATTTATCGAAGCTGAAACCGTATTGAAAACCGGAGCAGCCGCCGCCCGATACGGAAAGCCGCAGGAATGAGTGGGGCTCGTTTTCCTGCATTTTGAGCGCAGCAACCCGCTTTGCCGCATTGGCGGAAAGTGTCACCTGAGCCTCGGGGGCGGAGCCTTCCGGCATGTCAAAACCTCGTCGTTTCAGCGCATTCTATGTGGGCATCCTCAAGAATTTGTCAAACCGGGGCCGTCAAACGTTAACCGGCGCCAGGGTTGGGCGGCCGCGGATGATATCCGCCATCTTCTCGGCGATCATGATGACGGTCGCGTTGATATTGGCGCCGACGAGATCGGGCATCACCGCGGCATCGATGACGCGCAAGCCCTCGACCCCGCGCACGCGGCATTCGGGGTCGACCACCGCCATCTCGTCCCGATCCACGCCCATCTTGCAGGTGCCGAGCGGGTGATGCGCGGTCGCGCCGACCTTGCGTATGTGGGCGTCGAGCTCGGCATCGGACGTCTTGCCGGGCCCGGGCGCGATTTCCGAGGCGATGAAATCCTTCATCGGCTTCTGGCGGCCGATCTCGCGCACCATCTTGACGCCTTCGCGGATGAGCTTGCGATCGCTCTCCTCGGCGAGAAAGTTCTGATGGATCCGCATCGCGGCACGTGGATCGCTCGAGGCGAGCTTCACGGCGCCGCGGCTCTTGGGCCGCAGCAGCACGGCGCGCGAGCCGAAATTGTCCGGCATCGGGCCTTGGAAGAACGGCCAATAGGGCCGGACGCCGCCGGGCGCGGCACGGAACAGGATCTGAATGTCGGGCATCTTCGCCGCTTGCGACGTCTTGATGAAGCCCATGCAGCCGCCCGGAAGATCGGTCGCCGGGCCGGTGCCGAAGAAATAGGCTTGCGCCAGCTCGAGCGCGATCCGGTCCATACGGAAGCGGCGCGGAAAGGGGCCGGGCTCGCGGCGGGTATAATCGACGCCGACGGACAGGTGGTCCTGCAGATTCTTGCCGACGCCGCGGAGCGCGACTCTGACCGGGATGCCATGGGCGCCGAGCTCCTCGGGGTCGCCGATCCCCGAGAGCATCAGCACCTGCGGCGAGTTGATGACGCCGCCGCAAAGCAAGACCTCGCGCTCGGCGCGCGCAATTGCGGTCTGGCCGCCCTTCTCGTATTCGACCCCAACCGCGCGATTGCCCTCGAAGACGAGTCGCGTGACCAGCGCCTTGATCTCGACCCGCAAATTCTTGCGCGGCAAGGCGGGCCGCAGATAGGCCGAAGCGGTGCTGGCGCGGCGGCCGTTGCGGATATTCGCCTGGGTGCGGCCGAAACCATGCTGCTCGGCGCCGTTGTAATCGGGGTTCCTCGGGTGGCCGCATTGGAGCGCCGCCTCCATATAGGCGTCGACCAGCGGGTCCTGATAGCGCGTGAAGCGCGTCGCGATCGGGCCGTCGCCGCCGCGATATTCGCTGGCGCCGCCTTCCCAGGATTCCTGGCGCTTGAAATAGGGAAGGGCGTGGGCATAGGACCATTGGGAAAGACCCTGCTCGGCCCAGCGGTCGTAATCGCCGCGATTGCCGCGAACATAGCCCATGACATTGATCGAGGAGGAGCCGCCGATCACCTTGCCGCGCGCGCATTCGATGCTGCGCCCGTCGAGTCCCGGCTCCGACTCGGTGAAATACATCCAGTCGTGCAGCCGCTCCTCGAAGATCTTGCCCCAGCCGAGCGGGATATGAATGAGCGGGTCGCGGTCCCAGCCGCCGGCTTCGAGGACGAGCACGCGTACATCCGCATCTTCGGTGAGGCGGTGGGCGAGGCAGCAGCCGGCCGAGCCGGCGCCGACGATCACGTAGTCATAGCTCGAGGTGTTGCCGAGGCTCGGGGCGTTTGCCATCCCGCTTTCCTTTCACTTTTCTTGGCAGCGGCGATCATCCATCACGCCAGCGCCGGTTGCAACCGGAGGCGAGCACGCCCGGTTGTTAACAAGCGGGCGCCAGCGAACCAAAGCAGCGTTGCGCCGTGTCTTGGCGGGGACTAGGTTTCGCCCATGGTATATTGGGCGCCCGCGGATTATGCCTGCCGACCCGAGGAAAGCCGCGGTCGGCGCTATGCCGAGCCGGAGAGTTCCTCGCGCTCGGCGTTTCAGCGCGACCGCGACCGCATCATTCATTCTTCCGCCTTTCGCCGCTTGCAATACAAGACCCAGGTGTTCGTCTACCACGAGGGCGATCACTACCGGACGCGCCTGACACATAGCCTCGAGGTCGCCCAAATCGCGCGCAGCATCGCTCGTCAATTGCGCCTCGATGAAGACCTCGCCGAAGCGGTGGCGCTGGCGCATGATCTCGGCCACACGCCGTTCGGCCATGCCGGCGAAGAGGCGCTCGATCAAGCGATGCGCACATTCGGCGGCTTCAAGCACAACGACCAGACCTTGCGGGTGCTGACGAAGCTCGAGCATCGCTATGCCGGCTTCGACGGGCTGAATCTCACCTGGGAAACGCTCGAGGGCACGGTCAAGCACAATGGCCCGATCGCGGGCGCGCCGCCGCCGACCATCGCCGATTACATCACGCAGCATGATCTCGAGCTCACGACCTGGCCCTCGGCCGAAGCCCAGGTCGCGGCGATCGCGGATGATATCGCTTACAACAATCACGATATCGATGACGGCTTGCGCGCCGGTCTGTTCACGATTGCCGACATCACCGCCGTGCCGCTGGTGGGACCGATCTTTCATGATGTCGACAGGCTTTATCCCTTTCTCGACGATACGCGGCGCATCCACGAGGCCATAAGGCGCCTCATCGATCGCATGGTGACGGATGTCGTGACCGAATCGACGCGGCGCCTTACCGAAGCCAAGGCCAAGAGCGTCGAAGACATCCGCGATTTCGGCCGGCCCGTGATCGGCTTCTCCGCGGCGATGTATGAATATGATCGCGAGCTGCGTGGCTTTCTCTTCGATCGCATGTATCGCCACTATCGCGTCAATCGCATGGCGTCGAAGGCGCATCGCATCGTGCAAGAGCTTTTCGCGCTGCTGCTGGCCGAGCCGCAATGCCTGCCGACCGAATGGCGGCAGCATACGCACGGCGCCGGCACGCAGCCGACCGCGCGCATCGTCGCCGATTATATCGCCGGCATGACCGATCGCTTTGCGCTCGACGAGCATTACCGTCTCTTCGACAGGTATTCGACGACGTGAGAGATCTCTTTACCCATTTCCGTTTCGTGGTGACGGCTGAAATCGACGCGCTGGTGAAGGCGGGCGAGCTGCCGGCGGGGCTCGATTTGAGCCGCGTCGGCGTGGAGCCGCCGCGCGATCCCGCGCATGGCGACATCGCGACCAACGCGGCGATGGTGCTCGCCAAAGCCGCCGGCATGGCGCCGCGCGGTTTCGCCGAGAAGCTCGCGGCGCGGCTGCGGAACGAGAGCGATATCGTCAGCGCCGAGGTCGCGGGGCCGGGCTTCATCAATCTGCGCATCGCCGATGCCTTCTGGCACGCGCGCCTTGCCGAAATTCTCGAAGCAGGGCCGGCCTATGGCGACGGCGAGATCGGGCAGGGGCGGCGCATCAATGTCGAATATGTCTCGGCCAATCCGACCGGGCCGATGCACATGGGCCATTGCCGCGGCGCCGTGGTCGGCGACGCGCTCGCCTCGTTGCTCGAATATGCGGGCCACAAGGTGATCCGCGAATATGATGTCAACGATGCCGGCGTGCAGGTGGTCGTTCTCGCCCGCTCGGCGCACCTGCGCTACCAGGAGGCGCTCGGCCGGCTGATCGGCGTGATTCCCGAGGGCCTCTATCCCGGCGACTATCTGAAGCCGCTCGGCGCTGATCTGGCGCGGCAGCATGGCGACGCGCTGCTCGGCCAAGCCGAGGCAGAGTGGCTGCCG
>CAYMNX010000722.1:0-6489 GCA_964391905.1 uncultured Rhizobiaceae bacterium | reverse complement strand
TGTTGCTGCTGCAGCAAACCCTTTGCTCGGGATCACCAATCCTTGGACCAACTCTGCGGCGTCGCCGAGTCAGGGCGTGGCGTAGTTGAGGAACTCCTTCGGCGCGCGCGGTCCCCATTGCGTACCGGACGCCTCCTGGGGCGTTAGAAGGTGTGATCCGTAAGCATCATTGAGCCGGTCGCTATCCGTCCAATGCTCATGCACGCGACCCCAGGGATCGCACCAATAATCGAATATTTGGCTGCCGAGAATATGGCGTCCGATGCCCCACATGTGGCGATAGCCCTTGGCGACGAGATAGTCGTGGCCGAGCATCACGTCATCGATGTCTTGAACCTCGAACGAGACGTGGTTGAGCCCCGCCACCGGACCGGTACGGCAAAAGAAGACATGGTGGTCGACATACTCGGCGCCGCGATCGCAGCGATTGAAGGATCCGATGATATTCGCCTTATCACCGACATAGATGTCGTCAGAGCAGACGAGGCCCAAGATCTCGCGATGCCAAGCGATGCTCCGGGGCACGTCGGGCGTGGTGAGAACATAATGCGCAATGCGCTTCACCCGCGACGGACGCTTCGGGAAACGTTGCAGCGTCCCGGCACGGCGCAATCCGTCCCAGCCGAAATTGAGCCGGGTTTCCTCGACGGGGAGCGGCTCGAGGTTTCGCGCTCCGTGCACCACCTCGACGCGGTAGCCGTCGGGATCGGTGAAGGCGACATGTCGACCGCCACCCGGTTCATCGAGGCTCGCGATGGCGGAGGCGCCGGGGAGCCGCGCCGCGAGTTTGAGGGCGTCCTCGTCCGGCGCGTACCAGCCGGTAGCGAGAAATCGCGGCTCACCCAAATGCGTCACATGCATGAACGGCGCGCTGTCGCTGCCGCGCATGTAGAGCGTGTCATGTGTCCGCTCGGCGCGCACAAGACCGAAATCAACGAGAAACGCTTCAGCTTTGTCGAGGTCGGGCGACTGGAGACGGATATAGGCAAGATCGCTGACCTTGAGACGCTCCATCTTTCCTCCCCTTTTCTGGAACGCGCCAGCAGTGGCTCAGCGGCTCCTCCTCGCCGGGTTCGTCCTCCCACGCGACCTCCATGCCGGCGGATGATGAAGGCGGACAGAATCCGGGCAACACGGTCGCAAGATGCATGGGCTTGCCAGGCGCCTCAATCAATGTTTATTCATCGAGTTGATGAGCAATCGGAATGATACTGCTCGTCCGCGCCGCGCCTTGCCGCCGCTCGCGGAGTTGGTCGCGTTCGAATCCGCGGCGCGGCATCAGAGCTTCACCCGCGCCGGTGAAGAGCTGTCGCTGACCCAAAGCGCGATCAGCCGCCAGATAACGCTGCTCGAGGAGTCGCTGGGTGTGCGCCTCTTCGAGCGCATCCGCCAGCGTGTCGTCCTCACCGCGGCCGGACGCTTTTATGCCGAGCAGGTCCGCGATGTGCTGGCGCGGCTCACCACCGCGACCGAGGAAGCGATCGCTTTTCGCGGCCATGGCGGCATCCTGCGCCTCGGCGTTCCGCCGACCTTCGGTACACGCTGGCTCATTCCACGGATCGGCCGATTCTTCGAGCGCCATCCCGAGGTCACGGTCAGCTTCACGACAAGGCTGCCGGGAATATTCGATTTCCGCCGCGAGAATCTCGACGCGACCATCCATGTTGGTGAATCGGCCTGGCCCGGCGTGGTTCTGCACCGCCTCACCACCGGCGAGGTCGTCGCGTTAGCATCGCCGTCTTTGGTGGAGACGCTGGCCCTGCATGAGCCGCAGGATCTGCGCCGTGCCACTCTCCTCGTCCATCGCTCTCGGCCCGATGCTTGGTCCGAATGGTTCGCAGCGCACGGGCTTGGCGGCATCGGCGCACAGCGCAGCCTTGCCTTCGAGCAGTTCACGATGGTGTTCCAGGCGGCGATTGCCGGGCTGGGTGTTGCCATCGCGCCTCGTTTTCTGGCGCGACCCGAGCTTGCCGCCGGCGAGCTCGTCACCTTGTTCGCGCCGATCGTGCAGAAGGGCCAAGGCGACTTCTTCGCTTATCCCGCCGAGAAGAAAGACTTTGCCGCAATCGCCGCCTTCCGTGCGTGGATCCTCGAGGAAGCCGCCGCGCAGGAGGTGAGCCAGCGGAGCGAGCGCAAGCCGCACACGAAGCGCTAGCACGTCCACCACGCACTCTCGACGTGGTCAGGCTCAGCGAGACACCGCCTTAAATCTTCGAGTCCTACCTATCTCTCCAATTTTTCGAGGGCGATCGCGCGATGCGATTGGTGCATCGGCTGCAACACTAAAGAACGACCGCGAATCAACACGGGCGGCTATGATTCTCGCCAAGATGCAGACGGACAAAGCGTGATCGCGCAAGTTCATGAGAGGTATTCATGAACTCGATGAATAAACGTCAATTGAGCCGAGGTGAGACCTCGATCATGCTGCCAAGCAAAAGCAAAACAGAACGCTCAGGAACGCAACAATGCGTCTTGGGTAAGCGATTGGGACGGAAACACGCGATGACGATGAGCAAGATAAGGGCTTGCGGCAAAACGGTGGTGTCGGCCGTCATGGCCTTGCTTCTTTCGGCTGTTGTGGCACCGAAATCATTCGCGGAAGAGGTCAAGATCGGTGTGCTCAACACTGTATCGACCGCGCCGATCTACCTCGCCGTCGATCGCGGCTATTTCGCCGATGAAGGGCTCGAGGCCAAGCTCGTCACCTTCGATAGCGCACAACCGGTCGCGCTTGCGGCCGTTTCGGACGACGTCGATTTCGGTGTTACCGGCTTGACGAGTGCGTTCTTCAGTCTGGCCGGCCAGGGCGCCTTGAAGATCATCGCCGGCGCCTATAGCGAGCGCACCGGCTTCCATTACAACGCTTTTGTCGCGTCGAAGAATGCTTTTGCGGCTGGCCTCACCTCGTTGAAGCTGCTTCCCGGCCACTCCTTTTCGCTCACGCAAATCGGCTCGCCGCCGCATTACGCGCTCGGCGCCCTCGCCGAGAAGCTCGGATTCGATCTGAAGTCGGTGCGGCTTCTGCCACTGCAATCCATACCCAATCAAGTCTCCGCCATCTCGGGCGGGCAAGCCGATGCTGGCATGCTGCAGGCGTCGATCGTGCAACCGCTGTTCGATCGCGGCGATGCAAAGCTCTTGGGCTGGCTCGGTGACGATATCTCGTGGCAGGTGGGCGTTGTCTTTACCTCCGCGAAGACGGCGGATCATCGTGCCGATTTCGTGCGCCGCGCCCTGCGCGCCATCGCCAAAGGTCGACGCGATTATGTCACGGCGTTTATCGGCTCCGATGGCTCTCTCCGCATAGGAGCAGGAAGCTCGGAAATCTTGGACCTGCTCTCTAAATATCTCAGTCAGCCGCCTGAAAAGATCAAGCTGGGCTTGATCTATATGGACGCCGAGGGCCGTCTCGACGAGGCGGATATTGCGCATCAGATCGCCTGGTACAAGTCGCAAGGAATGCTGAAATCCGAGGTCGATGGCAATGCGATCATCGATCAGCGCTACGCAATTCCGTTGCGGTCGCGATAAAAATGAACCGCCCCATGGACACCCAGATCAGGCAAGGATGCGGGCTCAGGAGCGAGGGACAGCAATGGCGCGAATTAGAACGGTTGCGATCGTCGGTGGGGGATTGGGCGGTCTCGCGACGGCAAACGCGCTCGCAGCCTTCGGTTTTAACGCCGAGGTTTTCGAGCGCTCACCGACACTGACAGAGGTGGGTGCCGGCATCAATACGAGCCCCCAAGGCGTCAAGGCTTTGCAGGCGATCGGCCTGACAGAGAAGATCGCCGCCGTCGGCAATAGCTCGGCCGGCATTTTTTCGCGCAACATGCAGACGGGCGAGCCGCTTCAATTTCTCGACCGAAGGGCCACAACCCAGCGCTATGGCGCGCCTTACTACACTTTTCATCGCGCCGATCTCCTCACGGCGCTGCAAGGCGGCGTCGATCCGGCGCGCATCCATCTCAATCACCGCTTGATCGATATCAAGGAAGAGCACTCTGGGGTCGTGCTGACCTTCGCGAACGGCGCGACCTTCAGAGCGGACATCGCCATCGGTGCCGATGGCATTCATTCGGTCGTTCGCCATGCGCTCTATGGCGACGACAATCCGACCTATACCGGCCAAATGGTGTGGCGCGCGCTGCTCGACGGCAACGACGTTCCGCCGGAAGTGATGGAGCCGACCGGTCACATCCAGTGGCTCGGGCCCGGTTGTCACCTCCTCGCCTACTACCTGCGCGGCACCAACGTCGTGAATATCGTCACCCAAGAGGACACGGAGAAATGGGTCGAGGAAGGCTGGTCGATTCCGGGCGATCCGGATGAGATGCGCGCAAGCTTTCCGAACCCCGAGCCGCGCCTCGAAAAGCTCTTGAGCATCGTCACCAAATGCTCGAAATGGGGCTTGTTCACCCGCCCGCTGACCGAGAATTGGGGCCGGGGGCGGATCCAGCTCATCGGCGATGCGGCCCATGCGATGTTGCCCAACGCGGGACAGGGCGCCTGCATGGCATTCGAGGATGCCTACATCCTCGCGCGCTGGCTCGATGCAATGCACGATGATCCGGTCGAGGCGCTGAAGAATTTCCGCCGCATCCGCATACCGCGTGTGCACGGCGTGCAGCGTATCTCCTTTGCTTATGCGAAGTTGAAGCATATGCGCGATCGCTCGGCGCAGAAGGAGATGATCAGCAAGGCAAATTCGGGGGGGATCAATTCCGAGTGGATCTGGGCATACGAGCCCGTCAAGGATTGGGACAAGATGCCGACGGTCCCGGCGATCCCGTGAGCCGCTCGAGACCGATCCGGGCATGGGAGTTAAGACAAATAAGATCGCGAATGATTGGGGAGGTGGCCTTTGACGATCCGACGATTACTCAGCGCTTGCGCGATGAGCCTAGCGGTTGTGAGCGGCAGCTGGGCGGAGGCGGCAGAGGCAGCCGAGCCTTATGACATTGACGTCGTCTTGCCGCTGAGCGGCGGTGGCGCGTTCGGCGGCCAGACGCATCAAAAGGGCCTGGAGATTCTCGAGAAGGTCTACAATCAGCAAGGCGGCATCGACGGCCAGCCGATTCATTTTGTCTTCTCCGACGATCAGACCAGTCCGCAAACGGCGGTGCAACTGGCAAGCGGGATACTGATCAAGAAGCCCCAAGCCGTCATCGGCTCCGACCTGTCGGCAATGTGCCGCGCGATGGCGCCTCTCTTCGCGAACGGTCCGGTTCAATACTGCCTATCGCCCGCCATCCATCCGCCGAAAGGCTCCTTCACCTTTTCCGCCAATATCGACTCGAAGGATCTGACCGCGGCAAACTTGCATTTCGCGCGCGATCACGGCTGGACGCGCATAGCGATGCTCAGCACGACCGACGCGTCGGGCCAGGATAACGACGCCGCCTATACGGCGAATCTCAAGCTACCCGAAAACAAAATGCTGAGCTTGGTCGATGCCGAGCAGCTCAATCCGACCGATCTCAACGCCTCGGCGCAGCTTGCGAAAATTGCCGCAGCCCAGCCGCAAGTCCTCGTTGTCGCGGTTCCAGGCGCGCCCTTCGCGACGGTGCTCCGCGGGATGACCGCCATCAGCCTCGATATTCCGGTCATTTCGACGAGCGCCAATATGGTGACGGCGCAACTCGATCAATACAAGAGCTTCATCCCGAAGGAGCTCTATTTCGCCGGTGTGGGCTACGCCGTCGGCATGGCGCGGAATGATGCATCCGCCAAGGCTCAGCGTGTCTTCGTCGATGCGCTCAAGGAGGCGGGGATGACGATGGATTTACAGGCCGGACTGCCTTGGGATCCGGCCAGCATCGTCATCGACGCCATTCGCCACGTCGGAACGAAAGCAACGGCCGCGCAACTACGCGACTATATCGAGAATCTTCAGGGCTATGCCGGCATCACGGGAATCTACGACTTTCGCGACGGCAGCCAACGGGGACTTTCGGTCGCGGATGTCGTGATGGTGCGCTGGCACCCCGATACCAGCACCTGGACCGCCGCCAGCAAATTCGGCGGCGGCCTGAAATAAGAGGAAGCGGATGGTCTCATGATCTACAGCGTCGACCGCATCCTGACGACCCATGCCGGATCGTTGCCGCGACCCGGCGACCTGCGACAGCAGGTACTTGCGGCTTCGCGTGGCGAAGCGATCGACCAGGCACAACTTCAGACGCTGCTGCAATCCGGTATCGCGGAAATCGTCGAGCGGCAAGTCGGGTCCGGAATCGATCTCGTCAATGATGGCGAGCTCTCGAAATTCTCCTTTACGGAATATGTGCGCTCTCGGATCGCCGGCTATGAGATGCTCCCGGCGCGCGAGGGGCGTCGCCTTGAGATCACCGCGCGCGACACCGTCAAATTTGCCGAATATTTCATCGCCAAGCCTCTTCCCTGGCTCCAGAAATCGCCGACGCGGCCGGTCTGCATAGACAAGCTGCGCTATATCGGCCATGCCGATTTGAAGCGCGATATCGA
>CAYMNX010000721.1:0-2878 GCA_964391905.1 uncultured Rhizobiaceae bacterium | reverse complement strand
CGCGATCGTGATGAAGCCCTCGGCGACCTCTTCCGGCGTACGACGGTTGCCGGTCTTCGCCGCGATCTCGTCGGCGAGCTCGGCAAATTTCGCGGCAACGACGCCGCGATCGAGCGGCTGATCGCCAGCGGGTCCGAAGATCGCCGGGAAGAAATCCGGCTGCAGCTTCCCCAGCATGACGTTGCAATCGGTGACGGTGAGCGGCCCGCCGCGGCGATAGCAGGCGGGGCCGGGATTGGCGCCCGCGGATTCCGGCCCGACGCGATAGCGCGCGCCGTCGAAGAAGCAGATCGAGCCGCCACCCGCAGCCACCGTGTTGATCTGCATCATCGGCGCGCGCATGCGCACGCCGGCAACGACGGTCTCGAAGCTGCGCTCGAACTCGCCAGCGTAGTGCGAGACATCGGTCGAGGTGCCGCCCATATCGAAGCCGATAATCTTCGAAAAGCCACCGCGCTCGGCGGTGCGGGCGGCGCCGACGATGCCGCCGGCGGGGCCCGAGAGGATCGCGTCCTTGCCGGCAAAGCGCTGTGCATCGGCGAGCCCGCCATTCGATTGCATGAAGAGAAGCCGGACGCCGCCGAGCTCCGCCGCCACCTGATCGACATAGCGCTTGAGGATCGGCGAGAGATAGGCGTCGACCACGGTTGTATCGCCGCGGGAGACGAGCTTCATCAGCGGACTGACACGATGACTCGTCGATACCTGCGTGAAGCCGATCGCGCGGGCGAGGTCGGCGATGCGCGCCTCATGCTCGGGATAGCGATAGCCATGCATGAAGAGGATCGCGGCGGCGCGGATGCCCGCGGCGAAAGCCGCTTCCAGCGCGGCGCGCGCGTGGTCGAGATCGAGCGGCACGAGCACCTCGCCGGCGGCCGAGACGCGCTCCTTCACCTCGATCACGCGCTCATAGAGCTGCTCCGGCAGAACGATATGGCGGGCGAAAAGCTTGGGTCGGCTCTGATATCCGATCCTCAGCGCATCGCCGAAGCCCTCGGTGGTGACGAGCACCGTGCGCTCGCCCTTGCGTTCCAAAAGCGCGTTGGTGGCGACCGTCGTCCCCATCTTCACCGCCGCAATCGCCTTCGTCGGCAAGGGCGCGCCCGGCGCCAGACCGAGGATCTCGCGAATTCCGGCGATGGCCGCATCGCGGTAGCGCTCGGGATTTTCGGAGAGCAGCTTTTTCGTCACCAGCGCGCCGTCAGGCGCGCGCGCGACGATATCGGTGAAGGTTCCGCCGCGATCGATCCAGAATTGCCACTGGGTGGCGCTGTCGCTCATCCACCCAATCAACTGAGGGCCCGAAGCGACGTCAATAGCCGACGGGTATTAGGGTTACGAATGTAGCAAAAATGCCTGCAAGACCAGCCGGCCGCGCCGGAAACGGGCGGCCGGCAATCTCACGCGCCGAGAAGATCGGCGAGGTGGATGAAGTCGCGCACGCGGAAGTCGACGCCCTCGGGATCGTGATGCGGCTCCTTGCCCGGGCCGAATTCAAGCGGGCGGGACACAAAGGCCGTGCGCAAGCCCGACTTTGCCGCCGCGACGAGGTCGCCCTCATGGGCCGCCACCATGACCACCGCCGCCGCATCGAGCCCCAACAGCGACGGCGCCAGCCGATAGACCGCGGGATCCGGCTTGTAGTTGCGCGCCAATTCAGCCGAAAGAATCACATCCCAAGGGAGGGCGCCGTGCTTGGCCATATTGACCAGCAGCGCCATGTTGCCGTTCGAAAGCGTGCCAATGATGAAGCGTTGCTTCAAGCGCCAGAGGCCGCGCAAGGCATCGGGCCAAGGATTGAGCCGGTGCCAGACGCGGTTGAGGTGATCCTTGTCCGTCTCGCTCAGCCCGGCAACGCCGTATTGGGCCAAAAGGCGATCGAGGATTTCCCGATGCAGCACATCGATGACGCGAAAGGGCTCGTTGCCGTCGCGGATCGGCGCCATCGCCGGCTGATAGGCGCCGCGCCATTCATCGACGAAGGCGGCCCAATCGACATCGATGCCGCGCTCTTTTCCCCAGCCCGAAAGCTCGCGCAAGATGCTGCCGCGCCAATCGACCACCGTTCCAAAGACGTCGAAGACGAGGGCCTTGATGCCCGAAAGATCTGCGGTGCCGCTCAGCGGTCGTATTCCTCGCTGATGTCCTTGCCGGTGTAGTCCTTGAGCATGGCAGTCGCGATCCAGCTTACAACGGCGCAGGCAAGAATATAGAGAGCGATGACATAGCCGGATTTGTAGAGGCCGAAGAGCCAGGCCGCAATCAGCGGCGCGGGTCCGCCGGCGATGATCGAAGCGAGCTGATAGCCGAGCGATGAACCGCTGTAGCGCAGCCGCGGTGTGAAGCTCTCGGCAATCAGGGCGGCCTGTGGGCCGTATTGCATGTCATGCGGAATGAGCGATAGCACGATCGCGAGAAAGACGAGTACCGGCGAGAGGGTATGGAGCATGGCGAAATAGATGAAGCCGAAAACCCCGACCGCGGCAATGCCGAACATGTACATCTTCTTGCGGCCGATCCGATCGGAGATATGGCCGGATATCGGAATCGTAAGAAACGAGACGCAAGCGCCGACCAGCACGGCGACGAGCAGGAAATCGCGCGAGAGACCGAGCGTCGCCGTGCCATAGGCGAAGATGAAAGCGGTGAAGATATAGAATGGCGCTTGCTCCGACATCCGCGCGAAAGCGGAGAGCAGAATTTCTTTTGGTTGCTTGCGAATGACCTCGAGCAGCGGCGCGCGCTCGATCTTGTTCTCGGCGACGAGGCGGCGGAAGGTCGGCGTCTCTGTGATCCCGAGGCGAATCCAGAGGCCGATACCGACCAGAATGATGCTCAAGAGGAACGGAATGCGCCAGCCCCAGCTCAGGAACGCGTC
>CAYMNX010000720.1:0-1581 GCA_964391905.1 uncultured Rhizobiaceae bacterium | reverse complement strand
CATGGCAACGGCCGGGACGGCATAGTAGCCATCGGAAAAATTGAGAGGGCCTTCAACCGCGATGGGCACACCCGCCGTGCCATTATCGGCGATACGCTGTGCGTAAATATTGCCGACATCGGTGGCGTTGTCGAACTGCTGCCACGCAACGACCATATTTCCGCTACGCCCACGTGCCAACTGAGCGGCTCCTGCGGCCGACAGGGCATCGCTGCCGAGGCGGATTGGAGACGCGATCGTTGTCCCCGCAGCAGCGAACGCGCCTGAAGGGGCTGTCAGAAAAAGTATGGAAGCCGCCATCGCGACAGCGGATTTTCCCGGACCTGCAAGCTCACAATATTTATGCATTGGACTTATCCCCCTTGGTCGCGCCGACCAGCCTACTATGTCTCGTACGAAGATACATATCGCGACGGGCGCCACATTCATAGAGTTTCGTCGCGGCAATCAAATCAAGCGTTATGAAACCTTAATTCCTCTCGTGGGATCAATGATCGAAATATTGCGGATTGTTGCGTTTCGGAGCAATCAATATGTTCATTGCGCCCGCGGTTCTCGGCTGGCAAGTTGAGCATTGCCGACGAAAACGCATATACGATCGCGGCTGCCAAGACGCGGCTTCCGTTCGACAGTTCATATTTTGTGACACAGCTCCCCGGTGACAGCGATATGCTCAAAAGAACAGTGTCCGTATGCATATGCAATTAAATCAATAGCTTGATTTGAAAATAATCATTAATATCCGGCTATGAAGAGAGCTTTCCGTAATACCGCGGCAGGATCTTTCATTTGTACATGTTAAATATTGCTCCCCCAGATCGGCTGGTACCGTTTTCGCTATGGCTAAATCGCCGCTCTTGTACGTGGTCGATGACGATACCGAGCTTCGCGGTGCGCTTGAGAAATATTTGAGTGAGCGAGGTTTCGAGGTGCTTGGTCTGCCGAACGCCGATGAGATGCTGCTGCGCTTACGACGAAGGCGGCCCGAGCTCGTGATTCTCGATTTGATGATGCCCGGTACCGGCGGCCTGACGGCCTTGAATAAGCTGCGGGCGGAAGGCGACGATTTGCCGGTGATCGTGCTTACAGCCAGAAGCGACCCTGAAGAACGTATCACCGGCCTCAACGCCGGTGCCGACGACTACGTGAGCAAGCCATTCAGTGCCGGAGAGCTTTTAGCCCGTATCGAAGCCGTACTTAGACGGCGTCTGATCTGGCAAGCGCATAGCCGCGCCCCCAATCCCGGAGAGCAGCTCCGGATTGGGGCGTTTGTCCTCGATCCGGTGGCCCGGACTTTGACCCGGAATGGCGAGGCGGTCGAGCTTCTGGTTTCGGATTTGGCGCTGCTGCGCGTGCTGGCGAGCCACCCCTTCCAACCTTTGTCGCGCGAGCGCCTGTTGGAAATGACCGGTACGCGTGCAACGGATAAAAAGGCACGGTCAGTCGATGTCCAGATCACCCGCCTGCGGCGGCTGATCGAAACGGATCCTGCCTTCCCGAAAGTGCTGCAGACGGTCCGCGGCGTCGGCTACGTGTTCGTGCCCCCGTAGTCGACGATGTTCCAGATACCCGGCCGGCTTG
>CAYMNX010000719.1:0-3412 GCA_964391905.1 uncultured Rhizobiaceae bacterium | reverse complement strand
CGATGCGAAAGCCTCGAGCTTGTCGAGTGCGTTCTCCTCGGCGAAGACTTGCGCATAGATTTCAAGCGCGGCGGGCGCGGAGAAGACGCCGGCGCAGCCGCAATCGCGTTCTTTGTCGTGCACGGGATGCGGCGCGCTGTCGGTGCCGAGGAAGAAGCGCTGATCGCCCGAGGTCGCGGCCTTGCGCAGGGCGAGGCGGTGTGCTTCGCGCTTTGCCACCGGCAGGCAATACATATGCGGCCGAAGCCCTCCGGCGAAGAGTGCGTTGCGATTGATGACGAGATGATGCGCGGTGATGGTCGCGGCAAGATTGGCGTGCGAGGCCGTGACGAAGTCGACCGCGTCCTTGGTCGTCACGTGCTCGAGCACGATTTTGAGGCCCGGGTAGTCGCGGATGAGGCGCTCGAGCACACGCTCGATGAACACGGCCTCGCGATCGAACACATCGACCGTGGGATCGGTCACCTCGCCATGGATCAGCAGCCGCATGCCGATCTTTTCCATGCGCTCGAGCACGCCGCGAACTCTGCGCAGATCGGTCACGCCGGAGGCCGCGTTGGTGGTGGCGTGGGCGGGGTAAAGCTTCACCGCGGTGAAGACGCCGTCCTTGAAGCCGCGCTCTACCTCGTCGGGGTCGGTCGCGTCGGTCAGATAGCAGGTCATGAGCGGCGTGAAGGCGGCGCCTTCGGGCAGTGCTGCGAGGATGCGCGCGCGATAGGCTTCGGCCGCGGTCACGGTCGCGACCGGCGGGACGAGATTGGGCATGACGATGGCGCGCGCAAACTGCCGCGCCGTATAGGGCAGCACAGCTTTGAGCATGGCGCCGTCGCGCAAATGCACATGCCAGTCATCGGGACGCCGCAGCGTCAGGCTTTGCTCTCCGGCCATCTCGCACTCATCCTTCCCGCTGCTAATATACTAGAAGCGCCATCGTCAATCGCCCCCTCAGCCCACGTTTCCCCGATGGGGAGGGGAGGGACCCGCGAAGCGGGAGGTGAGGGGGACTGAAGGAGAATCGCCATGACCGCCTGCATGATCGGTTGGGCCCATTCGAAGTTCGGCAAGCATGAGGGGACGGATATCGAGGGGCTGATCGTGCCGGTCGCGGCCGCGGCGATCAAGGATGCGGGACTTGCGCCCGCCGATATCGACGAGATCTATATCGGCACTTTCAATGGCGGCTTCGTGCGCCAGGATTTTCCGTCCTCGCTCGTCATGCAATTGGATCCAGCGTTGCGCTTCAAGCGCACGACGCGGGTCGAGAACGCCTGCGCCACCGGCTCCGCCGCCATTTATCAAGGCCTCAACGCCATTGCCGCCAAGCGCGCGCGAACCGTGCTGGTGGTCGGCGTCGAGAAGATGTCGGAGGTCACGGGGCCGCAAGTGGGCGATCTCTTGATTCGCGCCGCCTATCTCAAGGAGGAAGGCGAGATCGAGGGCGGCTTCGCTGGCGTCTTCGGCCGCATCGCGCAGGCCTATTTCCAGCGCTACGGCGATCAATCCGACGCGCTCGCCATGATCGCGGCAAAGAACCACAAGAACGGCGCCACCAATCCGCTCGCGCAGATGCAGAGGGATTTGGGCTACGAATTCTGCCGCACCGTCTCCGACAAGAACCCGCTGGTCGCGGGGCCGCTGCGCCGCACCGATTGCTCGCTCGTCTCCGACGGTGCGGCGGCGCTCGTGCTCGCCGATATCGACACCGCACTGCAAGCGAAGAAGGCGATCGTCTTCCGCGCCGCCGAGCAGGTGAACGATTTCCTGCCGATGAGCAAGCGCGATATCGTCGCCTATGAAGGGCCGGCGCTTGCCTGGAAGCGCGCGCTCGATCGTGCGGGCGTCACGCTCGACGATCTCTCCTGCGCCGAGGTCCATGATTGCTTCACCATCGCCGAGCTCATGATCTATGAGGCGATGGGGCTCGAGCAGCCGGGGCAGGGGGCACGCGCCATTATCGACGGCACGGTCGCGAAAGACGGCAAGCTGCCGGTCAACCCCTCGGGCGGCCTTAAAGCCAAAGGCCATCCGATCGGCGCGACCGGCGTCTCGATGCATGTGCTGCAGGCGATGCAGCTCACGGGAACCGCGGGTGGGATTCAGGTGAAGGATCCCGCGCTGGCCGCCGTCTTCAATATGGGCGGCGCGGCGGTCGCGAACTATGTGAGCATTCTCGAAAGGCTGCGATGATGGCGGAATTCAAGGCACTTCTGCTCGAAGAAAAAGACGGCAAGGTCGCGACGCGGCTGGCGACGCTCGAAGAAAGCGCGCTGCCGCCCGGCGAGGTAACGGTCGATGTCGCCTATTCGACGCTCAACTACAAAGACGGGATGATCCTCAAGGGAATCGGCCGGCTGGTGCGAAAATATCCGCATGTGCCAGGCGTCGATTTTTCCGGAACCGTCGCCCAATCGCAATCGCCTGAATTCAAGCCCGGCGATCCGGTGATCCTCACCGGCTGGCGCGTCGGCGAGAATGTATGGGGCGGCTATGCCGGCAAGGCGCGGGTGAAGGCCTCGCAACTCGTGCGTCTGCCGCAAGGCCTGTCGCTAAAGCAGGCGATGGCGATCGGCACGGCCGGCTTCACCGCGATGCTTGCGGTCATGGTGCTGGAAGAGCACGGGCTGAAGCCGGGCGCGGGTGAGGTCTTGGTGACGGGCGCCGCGGGCGGCGTCGGGAGTGTCGCTGTCTCGCTTCTTGCCTCGCTTGGCTATGCGGTAACGGCATCGACCGGTCGCTTATCGACGCACCCCTATCTCCGGGAGTTGGGTGCGAGCGTCATCATTGAGCGTCAGGAGCTTGCACAGAAGCCGACTCGGCCCCTCGATACCGAGCGCTGGGCTGGCGCGATCGATTCCGTCGGTGGGACGACCTTGGCGACCGTGCTGACGCAGCTGCGCTACCACGCCGCGGTCGCCGCGGTCGGGCTCACCGGCGGCAGCGAATTTCCGGGCCAAGTCATACCGTTCCTCCTCCGCGGCGTGAATCTTTTGGGCATCGATTCCGTGATGTGCCCGCTCGAGCGCCGCCAGATCGCCTGGAGTCGGCTCGCGCGGGAGTTGCCGCTCGCCCGGCTCGATGCCATGACCGAGACTGTGCCGCTCACCGCCCTGCCGGCGCTGGCCGAGCGCATCCTGAAAGGTGAGGTGCGTGGCCGGGTTGTCGTTGACCTCAGTCTGCCTTAAAATTAGTTCGTTTAATAACAGTTAGATATAGACATAAGCTCACATTTAACCTAGAGTTAACCGCTGTAATGCCTTAAGTCAGCAGCGGCGAGTCGCCGCGCGAGGCAAGGATCGACTCGGGGCGACCCAGACGATGAGCGGCATGGATCGGCGGCAATTTTTAGGGGCTTTGAGCGGCGCGGCGGTCGGGGCGGGCTTGATACCGTTTCACTCCGCCTGGGCGACCGAGG
>CAYMNX010000718.1:0-4653 GCA_964391905.1 uncultured Rhizobiaceae bacterium | reverse complement strand
ATGGTTCTGGTGAGCACGGGTCGTCTTCCCTTCGCGCTCTATCCGGTGGCGATCGTGCTTGCCGGTGCCGCGCTCGCCCCCATCACCGAGGTAACGCAGACCGCACGCAAGCTTGGCGAATTGCGCGCCGGCGCCGACCGAGTCGTCACCATCTTTCATCAAAAGCCGCAAGTCGACGACCGCGGCACCACGTCGGCAGCCGCGATCCGCGACAGTTCCGTAACTTTCGAGGGCGTGAAATTCGGATATGGCAGCGGCCGCGACCCCGTCTTCAAAGATCTAAACTTTGCCATCGCCCCGGGCGAGACGGTTGCGCTGGTCGGCCGCTCGGGGTCGGGCAAGACGACCTGTGCCAGCCTGCTCATGCGATTCTGGGACACCCAGTCCGGAGCCGTCCGAGTTGGCGGTTGCGACGTTCGCGATCTGCCGCTCGATGTGTTGCGCCGCGCCGTGACACTCGTGCCGCAGGATATTTATCTCTTCAACGGGACGATCGCGGAGAACATCCGCCTCGGCCGGCCCGAGGCCAGCGCGGCCGAGATCGAGCGCGCGGCCCGGCTCGCGCAAGCGCATGGATTCATCGCGGCGCTGCCACAGGCCTATGACACGCCGTGCGGCGAGCGCGGCGCGCGGCTTTCCGGCGGACAACGCCAGCGCATCGCCATCGCGCGCGCCTTCCTGCGCGACGCTCCGATCCTAGTCATGGACGAAGCCGTGTCGAATCTCGACACCGAGAACGAGGCCGCGTTGCATCAGGCGATGCACGAGGTAAGGCGCGGCCGTACCGTCCTCATCATCGCCCACCGCCCCTCGACCATTCGCAGCGCCGACCGGGTCCTCGTTCTGGACGGCGGCCGCATCGTCGAGACCGGCACGCATGAAGAGCTTTTGGCGCGCGGCGGCGTCTATTCCCGCCTCATCGCTGCGGCGGAGCAGGAGACGGGCGCCGTCGCCTTCGCCTGAGGGCGAGGTTTCATCGCGTCGCGCCGCGGCAGAAGCGGTCAGCGCGGCGGCAAGCCCACCGCCCTGAAGAACAGGTGCTGCATGTCGCGAACGAGCCGTGCTGTATTGAGGCGGCTTCGGCCGGCCAAGGTGTCGTGAACCGTGCCGTGGAGCGCGTGAAAGAGAAACAGAGCCGTGAAAGCGGGATCGTCGACGGACCAAGCGCCAGCAGCGATGCCCGCCTTGAGAAGCGCCGCGAGATGCTGGACCGCGACATGGCCGCCGATTTGCGCGTGCGATTGATGATGATGGTGCGGCTCGTGGAAAACGATATCGTGCAGCGCCATGGCATCGATATAGCCCTCGACACCGGCCTTGACCCACGCCGCGAGGATGCCCGGCCAATCGTCCTCCGGTCGCTTCGCAATCGCGGCTTTGATCCCCTCGAGATAGTCGTTCACGAACCGGTCGCGCAGAGCGGCGAGCACGTCTTCTTTCGAGGAGAAATAAAGATAAAAGGTGCCTTTCGCGACCTCGGCGCCGGCCGTGATCTGATCGACCGTGGTCGCTTCGACTCCATTTGCGATAAAAAGCTTTTGCGCAGCATTCAGCAAGTCTTCGCGCCGCTCCTGCGGCGGCTTCGTTCGCGGCCGTCGTTTTGCGCCAAATTTCATCGAACATCGCTCACGTGACTGACTGACGACTGGTCACGAGCATACAGGCAGTGTCTATAAAGTCATAATGGAGTCTCGTCCGCCCCGCTCAGAACTCGGCGTGAACGCGGAACCCAAAGACATGCACCGGCCCGCGGACGGCATCGTAGCCGGGATTGTCGATATGCTGATAGTCGACGGCCAGGTCGATGCCATCGGTGACCGACAGACCGTAATAGATCTCGAGAATCTTCTCCAATCCCGCGCGCGGCAGCTGGCCATCGCCGATCAGGATGCCCACTCCGCTGGCGGCCAAATAGTTTCGGGCGTCCTTCGAGATGTCGTTGATCACGCCGGCGACACCCACCGTGTCGTCCGGCCGATGCCAGCGCTCGCCCTTTACCGAGAGGCCGCCCGCAATCGACCGGTTGATCTCGGTGAACTCGAATGCTTCCTTGTGGCCCTCATTCCAGCTTGCGCGCGCAAAGACGCCAAGATCGGGGGCGATCTGTTGCTCGAGATTGAGCACCACGCCCGGCCGCGTGTTGTAGCGGCGGACCAGGTTGACATCGGGCGTGGCCCCAGTCTGCCGTGCAAGGCGGACCGCGTCGTTATAGTC
Source organism: uncultured Rhizobiaceae bacterium (assembly GCA_964391905.1). Taxonomy (GTDB): domain Bacteria; phylum Pseudomonadota; class Alphaproteobacteria; order ATCC43930; family CGMCC-115725; genus CAIKMD01. The sequence goes on along the minus strand of CAYMNX010000718.1, from coordinate 2,439 downwards.
GGCCATCTTCCCATGATTAGCGTAAATTAGGAGCTTGAGCTTGCCCGGCTGACCGAAAACCTGATGCCGCTCCTCGCCTTCGACCACCGCCTCGAACTGCTTGAATCCCCGCTCCAGCTCTTTGCTGTTCGGCTCGCGCGAAAGATCGAAAAGCCCGGCCCGCAACGTCCACCATGATTGGGTCCATTCGACGGCGCCGCCATAGGTATAGCCCCAAGCATCGGCGGCATAATCGAACGCGCCCGCATCGATAACGGCCCAGTTGAGAAAGTCGCGGCGTGGATCATGGGCGTAGGCGTTGGTATCGAATACATCGACGACGCTGAATTTACCGGCCGTGACGGTCACGTTGCCGGCGTCGCGCGTGCCGCCGAGTTGATTCGCGGCCGGCGATATCGATTCCCTTTTTCCGCCAAGGCCCAAAGTGTAGCGGAGAAAGGCGCGGTGAAGGCGGACATAGGGGTCGGCTGAACCGACCTTGTAGGCCTCGCCGCTGGGAAATCCGGCGATGCCAACCGTGTTGCTAAGGCCGAAGCCCTGATCGACCTCGGGATTGACATAGAATTCGAGCGCGTCCCAGATGCGGAGCCCCGCATAGAGGGTCACGTCGATGGTTTCATCGCCGCGGTGACCGGGATCGAAGCTGTTGGGGCCGCGGAACGGCGAGGTAAAGGGCGGGTGGTACTGCGTGACGTTCGTGAACTGGCCGTGCAAGCTGTACTGCTCTGGCGTCTGCTCATCGCTCGAATTCGAAACCGCCGCCGCTCCGCCATAGGGGCTGCCGCTTTGAGCGCGGGCCGGGGACGGCAAACCCAGCGCTCCGAGCGCGATCCCAAAAACGGCCGCGCCTGGCAGGAGCAAGCGGCGACCGATCATCAACCCAATCACCCCTTGCTTCCGTCATGCCAGCGCAACGCCACCGAGATCAGGAAAGATTGCCGATTTTTAACGCGGTGACGTGATCCTGCAGAATGCGAGACAGTTCGCTCGGCGGCGTACGGCCGAAGCCGCAGTAAGCCGCAAGCCCGAAATCCGGAAGGAACTTGCGCGCCACGTCGAGTCGCTCCTTGAGCGTCGCCATGTTGTGGATGGCGCCGAGATAGACGCGCGCTCCCTTCGCATTAAGCTGGGAGAGGGGGGCATAGAATGCCTCGTCCGTGCTGTCGAGCGTCGGAATGTGGACCCAATCGACCCGGCGCTCCGCCGCCTCGACAGAAGCGTTGACGAGATCGATCGTCGGGCCGAGCGTCTTTGGCGCGAAAGCCGGCCATCCGCCGAAAGTCCCAAAGCAAAAATGGAATCCGAGCTGCGCCGCATCCGGTATCTGGCGCGACAGCCGCCGAATCGGCGCGACATGGGTTTCGACATCCGATTCCCGCGGCAATGCGGCGGCGGCACCGGAGATTGCCTGCACTTCCCATGCACAATCCCACTGGATGGCGAGATCGTGCGGCGGAATTCGGTTGACGATCACCGCAAGCTCGGCCGCCAGAGATTCCTCAAATCCTGGACGCACGCGCTCCAAATCCTTGGGGTCCGGAAAATAGAGCGGTCGCACAACGCTGTTCACCATCGGAATCGAAATCTGAAACCGGAGGTCCTGAGGAAGGAGCCCTTTTTCGCGCAGCGTACGAAAAACGAAATAAGAGCTCACCGCATCTCTCGCATAGCCAAGGCGCGATCCTGGATTGCCGAATCGAATCCGTTCAACCCCGGGCCGAACCTTGAATTGCCATGCATCGTCGCGCGTGCGCGGCAGGAGCTGTTCGAGACCGTCGATAGGCTTCGGCCGCTTCACCGTCTCGAGATCCGCATGGCCATTGAAAATCAGATAACAGAGCCGGTTGACCCACGATCTGCGTTCGCCGACCTCGCCATCCGGCAGCGCCGGTAAATAAGAGCCGAGCGGCGCGCCGAAGGTCCGCATGACGTCTTCCACTGTATCCAGCGGGATGCTGCCGACTAGAAGAAGTTTATCGCCCATCGATCCTCACCCTTTCGTTCTCTGACGCAAAGCCGGCGCTTTGCCCGTCAGCGGCCTTCGAGCCAATCGATCGATAGCACCGTTCGTCTCGCCTTGTGAAGCGGCCTTCGTGTCGGAACACAGACGCGCGCCGGCCGCCGGCGCAAAGCCCGCGGCTTGGCTTATCGGACTGCGACCGCCGCCGTCTGCGTCGAGGGTGACGGCGCCCGATAATGGGCGCCGCCTCTTGCTTTCTTCAGGTGGGCATTGGCGTGGCGGAGAAGACGCCGTCGGGATCGAAACGCTGCTTCGCCTTCTTCAACCGGGCAAGGTTGTTGCCATAGGCGAAGGCAATTTGCTCATGATCATCTGCCGCCAGCAAGTTGGGATAACCGCCGGGCAGCGCAGTGGACGCCAAAAGTTCGGACAAGCTCTCCGCCCATTGCCGGTGCTCATGGCCATCGTCGTTGGCATTC
>CAYMNX010000717.1:0-6384 GCA_964391905.1 uncultured Rhizobiaceae bacterium | reverse complement strand
TGCCGCAGGTGTTGCGTCTCGCCGAGAGATCTCGCTGCTCGTGGGGGCTATCGACGGCGAATTCGCTCCACGCGGCGCGGATCGGCAATCTGACCCACGGCGGCTGGCGTCCGTGTTCGTTGGTGGTATGCGGCAGCTGGCCGAGGCATCTTATTGATCGCGGAACAACCCATTCAAAAAGGGATATGCGTGCCCAACCAGCAAGATCAACTCATCGGCCTTGAAGCGCCTCGCGCTGGCGAGCCTGACGACCACGCATCCGGGGAGGCATTCCCAGGTTCGAGGATTGCCCGCATAGCGTGCGTGATTGGCGTAATCGCCGTCGCTGTCTGGGTGCTCTGGTCCTTCATACCCGCCCTGATATGGGCCGGGACTATTGCCACCGCCACTTGGCCCATTCGCGAACGGCTCATACGCGCCGGCCTCAAGCCGCTCAGCAGCGCGATCCTATTGACGGGGGTCTGGGCGTTGCTGTTGGTGCTTCCGATTATTTTGTTTGGCACTGCACTTGCTCGGGAAGCGAGTGCTGTCCGCGAGCTGGCGGAACAAGCCGCTCAAGGTCGGTTGGAAGCGCCCGATTGGCTCGCCCGCCTTCCAGGCGTTGGCCAATATCTCACCGGATGGTGGCATGCTCATCTGACGACGCCTGGGAAGAGCGTTGTCGGCTCGTCTCAGACCGCGAGCGCGCTCGGTTATGGACGCGATGTTGGCCGGTTCGTCGTAAGACGCGTTACGATTCTTGGATTCACGCTGCTTGCCTTGCTGGTCCTCTACAAGGACGGCTCCCGCCTCGGCGCGGACGCCGAGCGCATCGGCGCACGGCTCTTCGGAACGGACGCCGCGCGGTATGGGCGCTTCAGCGTCAATGCCGTGCGGGCCACCGTTAACGGGCTGGTTCTCGTCGGCTTGGGCGAGGGATTTCTTCTCGGCCTTGCCTACGCGATCTGCGGCGTGCCTCATCCCATCACCTTCGCGGTGGGGACGGCGCTCCTTGCCATCGTACCATTTGGAGCGCCCGTCGTTCTCGCTGCCGCTTCGCTGACATTGATCTTTGGCTCTCGCCTGGTCACGGGTATAGCCATGCTCGGCATCGGCTTGATCGCCATCTTCATCATCGACCACACGGCCCGGCCAGCGCTGATCGGCGGCTCGATCCGGCTGCCGTTTTTCTGGGCTTTGCTTGGCGTGTTTGGCGGATTGGAAGCTTTCGGTGTCGTTGGCTTGTTCCTCGGGCCTGCGATCTTAGCCGTCGCGCTTGCAATTTGGCGCGACGCGGCACGGCCCACCCTAGCGCCGGGATGAAGAGCGGACATGCCGCCCGGCACAGGCTTATGTCCCCTCCGCCATGCTCGGTTTACAGCAGATCCTCGATACGGATCGGCAAGCGGCGGATGCGGCGGCCGGTCGCGTGATGGGCGGCATTCGCGATCGCGGCGTTGACGCCAACGATGCCGATCTCGCCGATGCCCTTGATGCCCAGCGGGTTGACCTGGGTATCGCTTTCCGGGACCATCACCACCTCGACCTGGCGCACATCGGCGTTCACCGGAATGTGGTATTCCGCGATATTGGCATTGACATAGCGAGCGTGGCGGAGATCGATCTCGGTCTTCTCCAGCAGCGCCGCGCCAATCCCCCAGATCATGCCGCCCGTATATTGGCTCTGCGCCGTCAGCGGATTGACGATCGCGCCCGCGGCAAACGCGCCGACTATGCGCGGCACGCGGATTTCGCAAGTGTGACGGTGGATGCGCAATTCGACAAATTGCGCGCCGAACGCATAGGTGGTGGCATCCTTGCGATTGTGGCCGCGCAGAATTGGATGCTTCCCCTGATAGAGCGTCGCCATCGCCTCATCCGGCAAGCCCTGGGGTACGTTCTCTGCATAAGCCTCGAGAGCGCCGGGGCTCAGTCGCTTCAGCGCGTCGCCGAGGGCTTCTTTCGCGCCGCTCGGCGCCACGATCTGCTGCTGCTCGAGGCGCAGCGTCGCTGCGTTTTGCCCGGCGAGCGGCCCATTGCTGCTCGTCGCCGCGTGCGTGATCCGCGCGATCAGCTCATCGCACGCCTTTGCCACCGCATGCGCAATCGTCGCCGTGTGGCTCGACCCGGCGGCAAGGCCGGCCGGCGGCAACACCGTATCGCCCATCTCGACGGTCACCTGTTCGAGCGCGAGCCCCAGGCGATGCGCGGCCATTATCGCGACGACGGTATAGGCGCCGGTGCCAATGTCGTGACCCGCGATCTGAACGCGCGTCGAGCCGTCGGGGCGGAGCGTCACCCGCGCCGAGGTCGCGGCGATGTTGGTGGGATAAGCGGCGCTGGCGCAGCCCCAACCGACGAGCCAATCGCCATCGCTCATCGAGCCCGGCCGCCGATCGCGGTGTGCCCAGCCGAAGCGCGCCGCGCCCTCATCCAAGCAGCGAAGGAGGTTGCGGCTGGAGAATGGAAGTCCCGACACAGGATCCGCCGCCGTGTCGTTGACGCGGCGCAATTCGATCGGGTCCATGTCTAACGCGATTGCCAGCTCGTCCATGGCGCATTCGAGCGGAAACATGTAGGGCGTTTCCGGCGGCGCACGCATGAAGCCCGGCGTGTTGCGGTCGGCATGAACGATATTGACGCGCGTCAGGATATTGGGAGACGCATAGATTCGCGCTGTCGACTCGGTGCCGGAGACATTGTACTTGCTCGGGCGGCTCGTCAGCTCCCATCCTTCGTGACGCAGCGCGGTGAGCTTCCCCGCTTGGGTGGCGCCAAGCTCGAGATGGTGGCGGGTCTCGGCGCGATAGGTCGCGATGGTGAAGCCCTGAGCGCGGGTCGCGACCAGCTTCACCGGGCGGCCGAGCCGCCGCGCCGCCACCGCGATCCAGGCGGTCCGTGCCGTCGCGCCGCCTTTGCTGCCGAACGCGCCACCAACGAATTTCGAGACGACCCGGACATTATCGGGCTTCATCCCAAGCTGCTTCGCGACATTGGCCCGCAGCCCGTAAACGAACTGACTCGGCTCCCAGATCGTCAAACTGCCATTGTTCCAGACGCAGGTCGTCGTGAACAACTCGATCGGATTGTGGTGCTGGGTTGGCGTTTCATACCACGCATCGATGGTCACTTCGGCGCTCCGCAGCGCGGCATCGACATCGCCGATCGCATAATCCTTATGCTCTCCGGGCTCTCGCCGCTCCTCCTCGGCGCCGGCACTGCCGAAAGTCGCGGCGGGCTCCTCCTTCTCGTAATGCACGTGGACCCGGAAGGCGGCGTCGCGCGCGATCTCATAGCTGCCCGCGACGACGACGCCGATGATCTGACCATCATGCCAGATGCGATCGCTCTGCAACGTTGTCGTGGTCGGACCACCCGTCATCTGCTCGGGCGGCTGCGCCTCACCGCCGACATTCTCATGGGTCAGAATATCCAGCACGCCCTCGAGAGCCAGCGCCTCAGCGAGGTCAAAGCGCTTGATGCGGCCGCGCGCGATCGCGCTGGTGAGAAGAAACGCGTAGGCCGGCGTGCCGACCGGCTCGTCGGAGGGATAGAGCGCACGCCCCGTGACCTTGGCGCGTCCATCGATGCGGAGCTGGGGCTTGCCGAAGAGGCCGCGATCGGGACCGAGGATCGCTTCATCGGGCATGTCACAGCTCCATCCGTGCCGCCTCGAAAAGCGCGCGCATCATCGTCCTACGCCCGAGCTCTGGCTTGAAGCGCGTCCCGTCGTGAACCACCGCCGCGGCGAATTCCGCGTTCGCCGCCTCGCGCACGGCCGCTTCATCGAGAACGCGCCCGGCAAGCACTGCCTCGGCCTGATGGGCGCGCCACGGCTTTGCCGCCAACCCGCCGATGCCGATACGCGCGGTCCGGACCACGCCATCGCCGGCGAGGTCGAGCGCCACGGCGGCGGAAGCGAGCGCGAAGTCGTAGGATTCGCGATCGCGTATCTTGATATAGCGCGAGCGTCGCGCCCATGGCGCTGCCGGGACGTGGATGCGCGTGATCAGCTCGCCTGGCTGAAGATTGGTCTCGATCTCGGGCGTGTCGCCGGGCAAGCGGTGAATGGCTTCGACCGGCAGCATACGGCGGCCGCCACCGGGGCCGAGCACTTCGATCGCGGCGTCGAGCGCGACGAGCGCATTGGCAAGATCGCCGGGGTAATTCGCAATGCAGTCCTCGCTGACGCCGAGAATCGCGAGGCGGCGATTTTCGCCGTCGCGCGCGGCACAACCCGAGCCGGGGCGGCGCTTGTTGCATCCGCCCCATTTGACATCGCGAAAGTAATTGCAGCGCGTGCGTTGAAGAAGATTTCCGGCAAGGCTCGCCATGTTGCGCAATTGCGGGCTTGCCGCCATCCACAAGGACTCGGCGATAACAGGGTAATCGCGTCGGATCACCGGGTGATCCGCCGCTTCCGCCATGCGCACGAGGGCGCCAAGCCAAAGCCCGCTGGCATCGCTGTCGATCGCACCAAAATCCCGCCTCAGCGGATTGATATCGATCAGCCGTTCCGGCCGCATGACATCGAGCTTCATGAGATCGAGCAGCTGCGTCCCGCCCGCGAGATACTGCACCGAAGCGAGAATATGCGCTCCCCTTTGGCCGGTGCTGCGCTCCAATGCCTCCGATGCTTCTCCGGCGCGCTCCAAGGTGAAAAGGCGCATCAATGTCGCTCCGGTACCGGCTGCAGATCCGCGGCCATCCGCGGCTTTGCCTGCTGCACCGCCTTGACGATGTTGGGGTAAGCCGCGCACCGGCAAAGATTTCCGCTCATATATTCACGGATCGTCGCCTCGTCTCCAGCATGGTGTTCCGTGACACAGGCGATCGCGCTCAGTATCTGGCCCGGCGTGCAATAGCCGCACTGAAAGGCGTCGCATTCGAGAAAGGCCTGCTGCATCGGATGGAGCGCTGTACCTTCACCAGCCAAGCCCTCGATCGGGGTCACGCGCCCGGTCACAGTCGCGGCCAGGACCAAGCATGAGAGGACGCGGCGTCCATCGAGAAGCACAGTGCAGGCGCCACATTGCCCCTGATCACAGCCCTTTTTGGCACCGGTCAGTCCCAGCACCTCGCGCAGCGCATCAAGAAGCGTCATGCGCACATCGACGCTGAGCCGATGTTGCTGTCCATTTACGTTGAGGGAAAGCTCCATCTCGCTGGCGCCACCTTTGTCCATCATCCGGAGTGCAAATCTCTGCGCCGTTCAATAAAACAACAATGCCGCCCAGGAACGCGTTCCCGACAATCTGTGGGGCCGCGCCAAGCTGCTCGCAGCGACGTCACCGTCATCGTGGAGAAAGGGCTTTTATGCCCCCGCGGCGCTTTCCCTAAACGAGCCTGGAACGTCCAGGATGGCTGCTGATTTCTCTTGGGGGGCGGTGGAGGTCTTCCTTCCGCGCCGGCTCCAACTTTGAGGACAGCATTATGTCGGACGACCCTTCACCCTTTCCGCCCCGAATCGTGGCGATTGTTGAGCAAGCGCTACCAAGCTTTTTGTTACGGCAGCGTTGGTACCCCGCGAAGGATGCGGGCCCTCCGACCGCCGCTCTCGCCGCTCTGATACCAATCCCAACGCTGGACATCGCGGCGGCAGTCGCGATATGGCGGGTGACACCCCCCTCTCAGGCGCCACGGCATCTGTTCGTCCCCATTGCTGTGGTTCCGGCCGCCGAGGCCGATGAGCACCACATCATCGCGCGGCTGGAAGATCGGTCCGATTGCCTCGTCGAGGCGTTCTCGGTCGACGCTTTCGTCCACGCCTGGACGGATTTGCTGCTGCGCGATATCCGCCCGACGCTCGACGAGCGGCTACAGATCGGGCGCACAGCGCAGTTGGGGCAGGCCAGCCTGCAATCGGGTGGCGCGTGGACGATGCGCCGCGGCAGTGCCGAGCAGTCGAATACATCGATCCGCGTCGGCGAGAATGCGATCTTGAAGGTCATCCGCAACCTACAGGATGGTGTCAATCCCGAACTCGAAATCGGCCGCTTTCTGACCGAGCAAGCGGGCTTCACGGCCACACCCGCCATGCTGGGTTGGTTCGAGTTGCATGATGAAGCTGGCTCGGGCGTGGCAACACTTTCGATCATGCAAGCGTTCGTTGCGAACGAGGGCGATGGATGGTCTTGGCTGCTTGGGAAGCTCGGCGCTGGAAGCGACGAGGCACTCGCCGAGGGGACGGCGTGGTTGCGTCGGCTCGGCCAGCGAACGGCTGAAATGCATTGGGCCTTCGCCCGTGAAATGGAGAACCCGAACTTCCGGCCGGAGCCAGCAACGCCCCAGGACCGCGATGAATGGGCCGAAGCGGCTCAAACGATGGCGCGTCGCGCATTGGACGCGCTCGCTGCAGCGGAGGACCAGTTCGATCCCACAGCGTGCGAACTCCGCGCGTCGGTG
>CAYMNX010000716.1:0-3612 GCA_964391905.1 uncultured Rhizobiaceae bacterium | reverse complement strand
CGGCTCGCGGCTGCAGCCGAGACGGCGTGCATGGATGCGATCTTCGTCGCCGACCATGTCGCCATGTGGGACACCTATGAAAGCAATGTCGCGTACTACGCCAATGCGCGCCTCGAGCCGATAACATTGCTCGCGGCCTTGGCCGCCGTCACGAGCCATATCGGCTTGATCGCCACCGCCTCGGCCTCTTACAGCGAGCCCTACAATCTCGCCCGCGCCTTCGCCTCTCTCGACCACATCAGCAAGGGACGCTGCGGCTGGAACGTCGTCACCTCGGGGATGAACGAGGAGGCGATGAATTTCGGCCGCGATGCGAATATCGAGCATGCCTGCCGTTACGAGCGCGCGGCCGAATTTCTCGACGTCGCGAAGGCGCTCTGGGACAGCCTCGAGGATGAAGCCCTGCTGCTCGACAAGCGATCGGGCTTCTTCGCGGATCCGAAGCGCGTGCATCGCATCAATCACGCCGGCAAGCATTTCAAGGTGCGCGGCCCGTTGAACGTGCCGCGGCCGCCGCAGGGACATCCCGTCATCGTGCAGGCGGGCTCCTCGGCGGACGGGAAGCATCTTGCGGCCGCGCATGCCGATCTCAATTTCGCGCTCGTCAGAACGATCGAGGAAGGTCGGACCTATCGCAAGGATTTCGACGCGCGCCTGCAGCGGAATAACCGCCAACCGGAAGACCTCAAGGTGCTTCCCGGCATCCTTCCGATCGTCGCGCGATCGAGCGGCGAAGCCCAGGAGAAGCGGGAGTTTCTCGAAACCCTGGTCCCGGAGCGGGTCGGCATCGATCTGGTGTCGAGCTGGTGCGGCATCGATCTCTCCGCCTATCCGATCGATGGCCCGCTTCCGCCTTTGCCCGACGCGGCAACCTATGACGGGCAAAGGACCAATCTCGAGAAGCTGAAGGAATTCGCGAAGGAAAAGCTCACGATCCGCGAGATCGCCCGCCGCCTCGCCAATGCGGGGACGGCGCCGGTCATGGCCGGAAAGCCAGCGGAAATCGCCGATCAGATGGAGGCTTGGTATTCGGCGGGGGCCGCGGACGGCTTCAATCTGTTGTTTCCGCTTCTGCCGGAGGATTGGGTCAATTTCGCCGAGCAGGTCGTTCCGGAGCTGCAGCGCCGCGGCTTGACGCGGCGGGAATATGGGAGCGGAACGCTGCGCGACCGCTTGGGCCTGCCGCGGCCGGCGAACCGCTTCGCTTCGACCGCCGAGCATCCTTGAGCTTTGGCGAAGGGAGCGCAATCCATGTCGCAAATCCCTGTTCCGCCGCAATCGCCCGCGCGGCAGCGCAGTTACGCCGACGTCGATCTCGATTCTTTCAAAGCGGCGATGCGCGAGCTCGCGGGCGGCGTCGCCATCGTCACCGCCGGCAGGGACGATGACATCACGGGTTTCACCGCGACGTCGGTCTGCTCGCTCTGCGCATCGCCGCCGCGCGTGCTGGTCTGCGTCAACCAAAACTCCAACTCCTGGCCGGCGCTGCAACGCCATCCCTATTTCGGCGTCAACCTGTTGCGGCAGGAAGAGCGCCCGCTGGCGGACCGGTTCGCCGGCAGGGACGGCGCCGAGGGCGCTCAGCGATATGTCGGGGCGCGATGGACGACCATGACGACGGGCGCCCCGATCCTCGATAACGCGCTCGCGGCGCTCGATTGCGAAGCCGCGGAAATGCTGCCGCGCTACGATCACGTCATCGTCATCGGATACGTTCGCGCGGCTCGGGTTCGTCCGGGGGCGTTCCCACTCGTTTACTGGCAAGGCGATTACCGCCCGCTCGAACACGCCCGCGCGATTGCGCATGCGCGGTCGTCGACAGTCACGGTCGCCGATGCGATTGCCAAAGGAGAATAATGTTGGCCGCGAATAATGTGAGCGTCGTGCTCGTGCATGGCGCCTGGGCCGATGGGTCGAGCTGGGCAAAAATCATCGGGCCCCTGGCGGCGGCCGGTAACCAGGTGATCGCGGCGCCATTGCCGCTGACCTCTTTCGCCGACGATGTCGCAGCGCTCGATCGCACGCTGGAGCGAGCGACGGGACCGGTCGTTCTCGCCGGCCATGCTTATGCCGGTGCCGTCATTGCGGCGACGCGCGACGAGAAGGTAAAGGCGCTCGTCTATGTGGCCGCGCTCGCGCCCGATGAGGGCGAAACCGTCGCCGATGTCTTCTATCGGGCCGCGCCTCATCCTCAGGCGCCAAAGCTGGCGCCCGACGATCACGGCCTCATCTACCTGCCGGAAGAAGCCTTCGCCGCGGCCTTCGCACAGCATGCTTCACGCGCGGAGCAAATCGTGCTGGCGGCGGTGCAGCGGCCGATCTCGCCCGCCTGCATCACGGCCGCCATGGGCCGGCCGCTGTGGAAGGACCGACCGGCTTGGTTCCTCGTGGCGGAGGAGGATCGCATGATCGCCCCCGCAACCCAACGCTTCATGGCGGAGCGGATGGGCGCACAGTTGCGCGCCCATCCCGTCGATCATGCGCCCATCGTCAGCGCGCCTGGCGTGGTCCTCGACATCATTCGCGAGGCGATCGAACAGATCGCCACAGCTTGAAAGGACGAATCATGAGTTTTGTCAGCTACCGGACGATCGATCTGGACGGCTTCACTCTCTTCTATCGCGAGGCGGGCGCGCCCGATGCGCCGAAGCTGTTGCTGCTTCACGGCTTTCCGAGCGCCAGCCACATGTTTCGCGATCTCATCCCGCTGCTGCGCGATCGTTTCCACATCATCGCGCCGGACCTGCCCGGCTTCGGAAAGTCGGATCTGCCGGGCCGCGGCCATACCTTCGACCGGATCGCCGCGACGATCGACCGCTTCACCGAGCGCGTCGGGTTCGATCGCTACGCCGTCTACGTCTTCGATTACGGCGCGCCGACCGGATTCCGCCTCGCCGTGAAGCATCCCGATCGCATCACCGCGATCATCTCGCAGAACGGCAACGCCTATGAGGAAGGCTTGAGCGACGGCTGGAATCCGATCCGGGCCTATTGGGAAGACGCATCGCCGAAAAACCGCGCCGCGCTGCGCACGTTTCTCGCGCCCGAGGCGACCCAATGGCAATACACCCACGGCGTGGCCGACGCGACGGCGGTTTCTCCCGATGGCTATTCGCTCGATAATTTCTATCTCGCCCGGCCCGGCGCCGATGAAGTGCAGCTCGATCTTTTCGGCGACTACAAGAGCAACGTCGCGCTCTATCCGACCTTCCAGAATTATTTCCGTACCCACAAACCGCGCTTGCTGGCGGTGTGGGGCAAGAACGATCCATTCTTCCTGCCGGCCGGCGCCGAAGCGTTCAAGCGCGACATCCCGGACGCGGTCGTGCGCTTCTTCGATACCGGACATTTCGCGCTCGAGACGCATGCCGCGGAAATCGCCGTCGAGATCCGGCGCTTTCTTGCCTCGTGAGCATCGGGCCTTCGCGGCTCAGGGGCTCAAGGATGGCGTGCGGATGAACAGCGTCTCCATCAATCCCGGCGATGACCGGCCGGCGCTTGGGGATGATCGGCTTCGCATCGACGGTCGCGAGGTCAAGCCGATCTAATTCTGTTGGAGTGCACTCACATGGCCAACTTTCCTCTCGTTGTCTTCGACGTCAATGAGACGCT
>CAYMNX010000715.1:0-8939 GCA_964391905.1 uncultured Rhizobiaceae bacterium | reverse complement strand
TCGCCTTCTGCCCCGGGCGCTGGACATGAATGGTTTGCGTGACCTTGGCGCTGCCGTCCTTCCGCTCTTCCCAGCCCTCGGTCTCGACGGTCGTCGCATAGGGCAGCTCCTGATGCAACTGAAGGAAGATCTGCTCGCGCGTGATCTCGGCGGCCAAAAGCCGCTCGGGCAGATCGGTCAGCTGGTCCTCGGGATAGAGCCACGGACCTTGCGGCACGGCGCCCGCGAGGTAATCGATGAGGTCGTCGGTGCCATCGCCGGCGGTGCTCGAGATCATGAAGACGCGCTCGAACGCCGCAGCCTTGCCGAGCCGGTCGGCAAGCGGCAACAGCGCCTCGCGCTTGACGAGATCGATCTTGTTGATGGCGAGGACAAGCGGCCGTCCCGCCCCCTTCAGACGCTCGAGAATTTGCCGCGTGTCGTCATCGAAGCCGCGCGCCGCATCGACCAGCACAACGACGATATCGGCATCCTCCGCGCCGGCCCAGGCGGCCGCGACCATGGCGCGGTCGAGCCGGCGCTTCGGCGCGAAGATGCCGGGCGTGTCAACGAAGATGAGCTGCGCCGTCCCGCGCATCGCAATGCCCAGGATACGGCTGCGCGTCGTCTGCACCTTCGGCGTCACGATCGAAAGCTTGCTGCCGACGAGGCGATTGAGCAGCGTCGATTTGCCGGCATTGGGCGCGCCGACGAGCGCGATCGTGCCGCAGCGTGTCTCGGTCATGATTGGGCCTCGAGCGCGGCGAGCGCCACTGCCGCCGCCGCGGTCTCGGCCGCGCGCTTCGAGGAACCCGAGGCGGTTGCGGGCTCAAGCCCCTCGACATCGACGGTCACGGTGAAGCGGCGGCGATGCGCCGGGCCTTCCGTGGCGACGGTGCGATAGGTGGGCAGCGGCAAGCCGCGCGCCTGCACCCATTCCTGCAAGCTGGTCTTGGGATCGCGCGGCGGCTCGGCCAAGGCGTTGAGGCGCCGCGCCCAGCGCGTCTCGACGAAACGCTTGGCCGCGACGAGGCCGCCGTCGAGATAGAGCGCCGCGATCACCGCCTCGCAGACATCGTCGAGCACGCTCTGATTGAGGCGCACGCCAGCCGCGTCCTCGCCGGGCGAGACGATGAGCTGGTCGCCGAGCCCGACCGCCTGCGCGACCTCGGCCAGGGCTTCGCGGCGGACGAGATGGGTCTGGCGCCGCGTCAGCTCGCCCTCGGCCTCGGTCGGGAAGCGGCGCCACAAAAGCTCGGCGATGATGAGGCCCAGGACGCGGTCGCCCAGGAATTCGAGCCGCTCATAGCCGCGCTTCGAAATGCCGCGCCGACGCACCGCGCTCGGATGGGTCAGCGCCTCGATCAGCAGGTCGGATTTTGCAAAATGATGGCCCAGCGCGTCTTCGAGAGGGTGAAGGCTCGCCGCGGCTTCCGCCATCTCAATGAATGCCCGAGAACAGCCGGCTGTAGCGGATGGTGAAGGGCCATTTCCATACCTCCCACCAATGCGCATAACCGTTGGTCGAGAAGAAGATGAATTCGGCGCGGCCGACGATGTTTTCGGCCGGCACGTAGCCGACCCCGCTATCGGGATCGCGACTGTCGGCTGAATTGTCACGATTGTCGCCCATCATGAAATAAGTGCCGGGCGGCACGGTGAAGACGCCGGTGTTATCGAGTGGCTGATCGTCGCCGATCTCGATGATGTCGTGCCGGCGCCCGTTGGGCAGTGTCTCGACATATTGGATATAGGCGCCCGCGCGCGAATTCTCCTCATAGAAAAAGGGGCCTAGGCGCTCGCGCTTGATCGGCTGGCCGTTGATGTTGAGGATGCCGTCCTTCACCTGCACCTTGTCGCCCGGCAGGCCGACGATGCGCTTGATGAAATCGACCGACGGATCGCGCGGCAGCTTGAACACGACCACGTCGCCCCGCTGCGGCTCGCGAAAGAACACCCGTCCCGACAGCAGCGGCAAGCCGAACGGCAGCGAGTAGCGGCTGTAGCCGTAGGAGAATTTCGACACGAACAAATAGTCGCCGACGAGGAGCGTCGGCACCATCGAGGCCGAAGGGATGCTGAAGGGCTCGTAGAAGAAAGTTCGTATGAAGAGCGCGATGATGATCGCATAAACGATCGTCTTGAGCGTCTCGCCCAGTCCGCCCGAGGTTTTGCTGGCCATTAAGAATGCTCTCTAAGTGACGGGGACTGTTGAATTTAACGGCAATGGCGAAAACGCCGCGCGGCTGTGGCATAGCCGCGCCTTGGGCGCCAAGTCAAGGGTGGTTCGACGACTCGGGAGAGAGGCTCAGCGCGCCGCGGGCTCGGCGCTGATGATGACGAAGGCGCTGGCGAGCGGGATTTCATCGGTCAGGGTCAGGTCGACTCGGGCGATCATGCCGGGCGGAGTCATGGCTTGGAGCCGTTCCAGCGCCCCGCCGCTGAGGATCATGGTCGGCCGACCCGAGGTGAGATTGATGACGCCGAGATCGCGCCAATAGACGCCGTCGCGAAAGCCCGTGCCGAGCGCCTTGGAGCACGCCTCCTTGGCCGCATAGCGCTTGGCATAGCTCGCGGCACGATTGGCGCGGCGCTCGGAGCGCCGCCGCTCCTCCTCGGTGAAGACGCGGGCGATGAAGCGCTCGCCATAGCGCTCAAGCGTCCGCTCGATGCGCCGGATGTCGATCAAATCGCTGCCGATGCCGAGGATCATCGCCGATGCGGCATTCAGGCGCTCTTCTCGCCGCGCGCCGCGCTGCGCGCTTCCCGCATCAAGGCGCGCATCCGCTTGATCGCGCTGTCGAGGCCACTGAAGATCGCCTCGCCGATGAGGAAATGGCCGATATTGAGCTCGACGATCGTCGGAATGGCCGCGATCGGCCCGACCGTGTCGAAGCCGAGGCCATGACCCGCATGGCATTCGAGGCCGAGCGCTTCGGCATGGCGCGCGGCGAGGATGATGCGCGCGAGCTCCGCTCCGTGTCTTGCAGCATTCCCCTGATCGAGCGCCGCCTCGCAATAAGCGCCCGTATGGAGCTCGACCACCGGCGCGCCCAAGCGCTTCGCCATGTCGAGCTGGGCCGGTTCGGGATCGATGAAAAGCGAAACGCGAATGCCGGCGGCATTGAGGCGCGCGATGAAGGGCCCCAGCTGCGCGGCGCCGGCGATCGCATCGAGCCCGCCCTCGGTCGTCACCTCGTTGCGCTTCTCGGGAACGAGACAAGCCGCATGCGGCCGGTGCCTCAGCGCGATCTCCAGCATCTCTGGCGTCGCCGCCATTTCGAGGTTGAGCGGCACTTTCAGCTCGGCGACGAGCCGCGCGATGTCGTCATCGCCGATGTGGCGGCGATCCTCGCGCAAATGCGCGGTGATGCCGTCGGCGCCGGCCTGCTCCGCAATGCGCGCCGCACGCAGCGGATCGGGATGGCGCCCGCCGCGGGCGTTGCGGATGGTAGCGACGTGATCGATGTTCACGCCGAGGCGCAAAGGTCGCTCTTGAAGCATCCTACCCCCGTGCGCGCTCGACCGAGTTGATCACGGGCGTTGCCCGCAGGGCGGCGATGATATTGGTGAGATGGCGCAGATTCTGCACCTCGATATCGACGAGGATCTCGAAGAAATCCATCGAGCGGTTGGTGATCTTGAGGTTGGTGATATTGCCGCCGCCCTTGCCGATCACGGTCGTCAAGCTGCCGAGGCTGCCGGGCTCGTTGTCGAGCGTCACCGTGATACGGCCGACATGCGCGCCGGCATGGGCGTCATCGTCCCAAGCGACATCGAGCCAACGCTCGGGCGTATCGGCAAAGGTCGCGAGCGTCTCGCAGTCGATCGTATGAATGGTGACCCCTTTGCCGGTCGTGACGATGCCGACGATACGATCACCCGGCAAAGGATGGCAGCAGCCGGCATAGTGCACCGCCATGCCGGGGATGAGGCCGCGGATCGGCACGGCATTGTCGGTCTTCTTGCCGCGCGCCGGCGCCAGCGGGACGACCTTGGCGGCACGCGCATCGGGCTTCGGCGGGTGCAGCGCATGCACCACCTCGCGCCCGGTATGGAGCCCCTCGCCCACCGCGACATAAAGATCATCGACCGTCTGCGCGTTGAAGGTCGCGAGGACCTCGCTAAGCGCCTTTTCGACCAGTTCGTGGCCTTCCTGGCGAAAGGCCTTTTGCAGGATCGCTTTACCCAAATCCAGATATTGCTGGCGCTGCTGCGTGCGGACATAGCGGCGGATGCGGGCGCGCGCCTTGCCGGTGACGACGAAGCGCTCCCAAGTCGGCGAGGGCGTCTGCGCCTTTGAGGTCACGATCTCGACTTGATCGCCATTGGCGAGCGGTGTCCGGAGCGGCACGAGCTTGCCGTTGACCTTGGCACCGACTCAGGTGTCGCCGATCTCGGAATGAACGGCGTAGGCGAAATCGACCGGCGTCGAGCCGCGCGGCAATTCGATCAGATCGCCTTTCGGGGTGAAGCAGAAGACCTGATCCTGGAACATCTCGAGCTTCGTGTGCTCCAAGAATTCCTGCGGATCGGAAGCGTGCTCCAGAATATCGAGGAGCTCGCGCAGCCAGCGATATTGGCGTCCTTCGGTACGCGGCGAGGCCGATTGCTTGTAGACCCAATGCGCCGCGACGCCGAGCTCCGCCACCTCATGCATCTCGCGCGTACGGATCTGCAGCTCGATCCGCTGCCGCTCCGGGCCGATGACGCCGGTATGAAGCGAGCGGTAATTGTTGGGCTTGGGCGTCGAGATGTAGTCCTTGAAGCGGCCGGGCACGACCGGATAGTGACTGTGGACGACGCCGAGCGCGTGATAGCACGCCTCGACATCCTCGACGACGACGCGAAACGCCATGATGTCGGAGAGCTGCTCGAAGCCGACGTTCTTGCGCTGCATCTTGCGCCAGATCGAATAAGGCGATTTCTCGCGGCCAGAGACTTCGGCCTTGACCCCGCCCTTGTCGAGCGTTTCCTGCAGCTCTTTCAAGATGCGCTGCACGACATCGCCGCCCTTGTCCTTCAAAAAGGCAAGCCGCGTCTTGATGCTCTCGCGTGCCTCGGGATAAAGCTCGCCGAACGCCAGATCCTCGAGCTCGTCCTGCATCTCGTGCATGCCGATGCGCTCGGCCAGGGGCGCATAGATCTCCATCGTCTCGCGCGCGACGCGGCGCCGCTTGTCCGCATCCTTGATGAAGCGCAAGGTGCGCATGTTGTGGAGGCGATCGGCAAGCTTTACCAGGAGGACGCGAATATCCTCCGACATCGCCAGCACGAGCTTTCGGAAATTCTCGGCCTGCTTCGTCTGATCCGACTGGAGCTCCAGGCGTGACAGCTTCGTCACGCCATCAACAAGCCGCGCGATCTCGGGGCCGAACAGCTTCTCGATATCGGCAAGGGTGGCGACCGTATCCTCGACCGTATCGTGCAGCAGCCCGGTGATGATCGAGGCACCGTCGAGCTTCATCCGCGACAGGATGCCGGCGACCTCGACGGGATGCGAAAAATAAGGATCGCCCGAGGCTCTGAGCTGCGAGCCATGCGCCTTCATCGAGAAGACATAGGCGCGGTTGAGCGCGTCCTCGTCGGCATTGGGGTCGTAAGACTTGACCCGTTCGACAAGCTCGAACTGGCGCATCATGACAGCGCGCCCGTCGGGTGACCCGTTGGTCGCAGGGGGGGCGGCGCGTGTGAGAAGTTCGCCGCCTTGCATTCAGCTACTCGTTGTTGTCGTCGCTCGCTCCGGCCTCGCCCTCCGACAGATCGGGCATCACATCATCGCCCAACCCTTCGGCCTCATCGGCACTCGCGAGCATGTCTTCTTCGAGCTCGGCATCGACGGCGGCCTCATCGCCTTCTTCGCCCTCGCCTTCGCCGAGCGGCGTCAGGTCGGCCGCCCAATTGGCCGGCGCGCCGATCTCGACATCATGGTCTTCCTCGGGCTCGTCGATCTCGACATGCTTCTGCATGCCCTTGATCACGTTGTTCTGCAGCGTCTCGAGCGGGATCGTGACGTCGGCAATTTCGCGCAAGGCGACGACGGGCCCCTTGTCATTGTCGCGGTCGACGGTCAGGGGCGCCCCCCCGGCAATGTCGCGCGCACGCTGCGCGGCGAGCAGCACCAGCTCGAACCGGTTGGGAACCTTGAGGACACAATCTTCGACGGTGACGCGAGCCATCTATGCCAATCTCCGGCAAGAATATTTCAACTTGCTGAATATATGAGGCCAAGCCGCATCCTGCAACTGCTTTGCCCTTATTTCGGGCAGGCGGGCGGCCTCAGGCGATCGGCTCCGGCATTTTGGTTGGGCGGAGCGATCTCAGGCGATCGGCTCCGCTTTCTGCTCGGGCGGCAGCGCCGCGGTCAGCGCCGCCACGGTCTCTCCCGTCTTCGGGTGGCGCCAGTCCGGCGCAATCTCGGCGAGCGGCCGCAACACGAAGGCGCGCAGATGCATCCGCGGATGGGGCAAGACCAGCCCCGCTATCTCCTCGATCCGGCCGTCATAATCGAGAATGTCGAGATCGAGGGTGCGGGCTTCGTCGCGAACCCCGCGCTGGCGCCCAAATTGGGCTTCGATCTTTTGTAGCAAGGCCAGGAGGTCGGCGGGACCCAGCTTTGTTTCGACCGCGACGACAATATTAACGAACCAGGGTTGATCCGAGGCCGGGACCGGGGCGGTTCGATACCAGCGCGAGCGTGCCGTGACTTTCACGCCGGCGCGCTCGAGGGCCGCCAGCGCCGCCTCGAGCGTCGCGCGCGGCGGTCCGGCCGCGCTCGGCAGATTGGCGCCGAGACCGAGCAGGATCATGAGGCCAACATCGACGAGAATGACGATGGCGAAACACGCAGAGCCGGCAAATCGATCAACGGGCAAAACCCTTCCGGTGAAGCCGGCAATTATTGCGGCAGATAAGCCTCGGTGTAGTACTTGGTCAAATCGGGCTCGGTATCGAGAATCTTGAGCTCGACGAAGGATTGCTGCAGCACCTGCATCGCGCTCGGGCTGAATTTGCCGTCGGCGGAGAACATCGGCATGACCTGGTCGTATTCGCGGTCCTCGACCTCTTGCGAGAAATGCGTGCGGGCGCGCTGCATCTCGACAGTCGCGGCCTTATGCGCGCGCATGAAGGCGATCGTCTCGAACCAGCCCTTCAAGAAATTGCGGATGGTATCGGGGTGATTCTTCACCATCTCGTTCGAAGCGAAGATCGCATGCAGCATGAAATCCTTCACGACATCGGAAGCCGGAAACAGCATGCGGCCGCGCTTGTCTTCCTCGAGCTGAAAGCCCAGCGACGCGGAGCTGACGACAACGTCGACCTGCTTGGTCAGAAGCATCGCCGTCTGGCCGGGCGTCTCGGCGCCGACCGTGATCATCGGGATGTCGTCGCGGGACCAGCCCTTGTTCTTGGCGAGGCGCAGCACCAGCCATTGCGTCAGCGACCCCACGGTCGAAATGCCGAAGCGCTTGCCCTTCAAATCGTCGGCGGTCTTGCCCGGAAAATCCTGGCGCACGTCGAAGCCGAAGAGCAGCGGCGGGCCGGCCATGGCCGCGACCGCCATCTCGGGCGCGCCCTTGACGAGAAAGGCGATATCGGAACCGGCGCCGACCGCAATGTCGATCGAGCCTGCGGTCATAGCCTGGTGCAGCTTGGCGCTGCCGGAAACGGAAATGCGCTCGAAATCGACGCCGCATTTCTGGAAGATCCCGTACTTCCGGCCGACATCGAGAGGGACGAAGGAGAAGGCTTGGACCGAGGGATCGCCGACGCGCAGCTTGTCCGCCGCGAGAGCGCTGTGACTATGAAAGAGCAAAGCCGCGACTGCCATCGGCCACAGCAGCGCACGGCATTTGAGCTTTGACGAAAGATCCGAGCGCATTCCTAAGCTTCCCCCTTCACGAATGCCTGCGACAGGCCTGTGACGCGACGCTGCATTAATAATACGCTAACCTTAACTAAAGAAAAAAGCGCGCGCGCTATGCGTCGAGCGCGCTTGACCCTTTCGGAGCGATGTCGGCTAATGATTCTCCATTGGGGTTGGTACCTGGTGGAGTAGCCGATATGCTTTTTTATCCCGAGGAGCGGATAGCCTTATTTATTGATGGGGCCAATCTTTATGCCGCCGCACGGGCCCTTGCTTTCGACATCGATTATAAAAGGTTGCTGTCTGTGTTCGGCGGCAAAGGACGGCTCATTCGCGCCTTTTACTACACCGCCCTGGTCGAGGATCAGGAATACTCGCCGCTGCGCCCGCTGGTCGATTGGCTCGACTATAACGGCTATACGATGGTGACAAAGCCGACCAAGGAATATACCGACGCAACCGGGCGGCGGAAGGTTAAGGGCAATATGGATATCGAGCTCGCCATCGATGTGATGGAGATGGCGCAGTCGCTCGATCACATCGTGTTGTTCTCAGGCGATGGGGATTTCCGCCGCCTGGTCGAGGCCGTGCAGCGCAGAGGCGTGCGTGTCTCGGTGGTGTCGACGATTCGCTCGGCGCCGCCCATGGTCGCCGACGAGTTGCGCCGCCAAGCCGATGTTTTCATTGAGTTACAGGAGCTTGCGCCGCTGATTATGCGCGCCCATAACGGCCACAACAACCATAACAACCACCAGCGCGAGCAACAATATTCCGACCATACCGCGTGACAGCGGGCCCGGCTTAAGCCCCGATCGCGATTGTCCGCTCTGCCTGCGGCTCGCGGCGTTTCGTCGCGAGCAGCGCAAGGCTCATTCCGATTGGCACAATGCGCCCGTCCCTTCTTTCGGCGGGCTCGAAGCGCGGCTGCTGATCGTCGGCCTCGCGCCTGGCCTCAAAGGCGCCAATCGCACCGGCCGGCCCTTCACCGGCGACTATGCGGGCGATCTGCTCTACGCGACGCTCCTGAAATTCGGCTTCGCGCGCGGCAGCTACGCGGCACGCGCCGATGATGGCCTCGCGCTTATCGATTGCC
>CAYMNX010000714.1:0-3449 GCA_964391905.1 uncultured Rhizobiaceae bacterium | reverse complement strand
AGCGGCGTGCTCGCGCCGAACAAGAGCGCCGATAGGAGGGCAAGCGGCGCGCCGGGGCCTTTACCTGTACCTGCGATCAACATCCCTTCGACCCATTCGGCTGGTTTTCGCGCGAGGTGACTCTCCTCCCTGCTACCACCTTGAACGCCGGAGGCGAAAGCGTTATGTGTCGAAGGTCGGGGCCAGCAGACTCCCGGCCGACTCAAGGCGGTTCGCCGTCCAAGCTCTGCGCAATTCCCGTGAGGCGAGGAGTGCGCTCGCATGGACCGAGCTGAGCGATTGGCTCCTGTCCTCGCCTATTCGCCGCGCGACAAGCGCCTTGTCGTCAATGGGCAGCGGATCACACCACCACGCTCGCCGGCGGTCGGCCGATCCTGGTCTTCGACCTGTATGAGCATGCCTATCACATGAATTACGGCGCCAAAGCCGCGAGCTATGTCGATGCCTTCATGGACGCAATCCGGTGGGAAAACGCAGGAAGGCTCTACGATCAAGCAAGCTGCGGAGCGCGACACATGTGGCATTGGGTCTTGTCGGCGGCTTTCGTCGTGACCCTCATATCCGCGTCCGGGCGCGCCGACGAGGCGGCTCCCCTCGTCCTTGAGGCGAAAATTCCTCTCGGCGCGGTCAGCGGCCGTATCGACCAT
The DNA here is from genome assembly GCA_964391905.1 of uncultured Rhizobiaceae bacterium. Taxonomy (GTDB): domain Bacteria; phylum Pseudomonadota; class Alphaproteobacteria; order ATCC43930; family CGMCC-115725; genus CAIKMD01. The sequence continues at coordinate 2,802 of CAYMNX010000714.1, read as the reverse complement.
ATGGCGATCGATCTCGCGCGCCAGCGTCTCTTCGTCGCCGAGCTCGGCAATGACAGCGTCGGCATTGTCGATCTTGCGGCGGGAAAACTTCTCCGCCGGATCGACGGTCTGAGCGAGCCGCAAGGCGTCGGCTATGAGAAGACGACCGACACGACCTATGTCGCCAATGCGCGCGATGGTTCGGTGCGGCTCTTCGCGGGCGAGGCGTTGGCGCCCGTGGGCCGCATCGAGCTTGGAACCGATGCCGACAATGTGCGAACCGATGGAACGGGTCAGGTCTTCGTCGGCCATGGCAGCGGCGCGATCGCGGTGATCGAGGCGGCAAGCCGGCGCAAGCTCGCCGATATTGCGCTCCCCGATCATCCCGAAGGTTTTCAGCTTCGACCCAGTCAGATCTTCGTCAATGTTCCCGCTGCGCGGGCGATCGCGGTCGTCGATCGTGTGGCGCAAAAGCAGATCGCGGCTTGGCGCGTCCCCAATATCGGCGGGAATTTTCCGATGGCGCTCGATCGGAAAGCAGGCCGTGTGTTCGCCGTCTTCCGTCATCCGCCGACCCTCGTCATGCTCGATGGAGACGACGGCCGGGTGATCGCGCGCGCATCGAGTTGCGGCGATGCGGATGACGTTTTCGTCGATGCCAAGCGCCGGCAGATCTATGTGAGTTGCGGCGACGGTGCAATCGGAGTCTTTGCTTTGGGCGGCGACAACATCGCCGCGCGCGGCAGCGTGGCGACGGGCTCGGGCGCGCGCACCTCGCTCTTCGTCCCGGAGCGCGATCGCCTTTATCTCGCAGTGCCGTCGCACGGCAGCGAGCCCGCGGCGATTTGGGTCTTTCGCCCTTTGCCGTAGGGATCGCATCCGCACCATGCTATGGATGGCCGATGCGCATCAAGGATCGGCCATCGCCCAATTTCGACCAGCGCACGGGCGCCGGAACGGTCGACATGCTTATCCTGCACTATACCGGCATGGAGACGGCGACGGCGGCGCTCGAGCGGCTCTGCGACCCCGGGGCGAAAGTCAGCGCGCACTATCTCCTCGACGAGGATGGAACGGTCTGGCGCCTTGTCGATGAGATGGCGCGCGCCTGGCATGCGGGGGTGTCGTCGTGGCGCGGGCGGAGCGACATCAACGGCGCCTCGATCGGCATCGAGCTCGTCAATCCCGGCCATGACTTCGGCTATCGCCCCTTTCCCGAGGCGCAGATGGCGGCGCTCGAAGAGCTTGCCCGCGCGATTCTGGCGCGCCACCCGATCCCGGCGCGTCATGTGCTCGGCCATTCCGATGTCGCGCCGCTACGCAAGCAGGATCCGGGCGAATTGTTCGATTGGCCGCGCCTCGCCCGCGCCGGCATCGGGCTCTGGCCCGATTTCGGCGCCATTGGCGACGCTCCCGAAGCGCTTGCCGAGATCCAAGCGGCGCTCGCCGCGATCGGCTATGCCTGCCCCCTCTCCGGCGCGGCCGATGACGAGACGCGGGCCGTGATTACGGCTTTCCAGCGCCATTTTCGCCCCGCACTGTGCGATGGTGCCCTCGATGCCGAGACCGTTCGGCGGATCGCTGCTCTTACCCGCGCGGTTTGACTTCGTCGGCGTATATCGCCTTATTTAGCGGAGTGCCAGGCGGCCGGATGACCGCTCTTCGCCAACGGCGGAGAGAGGAAAGTCCGGGCTCCACGGAAACACGGTGCCGGGTAACGCCCGGCGGGGGCAACCCCAGGGAAAGTGCCACAGAAACATACCGCCATATCCTTCAAGGGCTTCGGCTTTTGCGGGACGGCAAGGGTGAAATGGTGCGGTAAGAGCGCACCGCGCTTCCGGCAACGGCGGCGGCAGGGCAAACCCCACCGGGAGCAAGACCAAGTAGGGATGGCAGAACCTTCGCGGGTTCAGGCGCGTTTCCGCGCCGTCATCCGGGTCGGTCGCGCGAGGCGCTCGGCAACGGGCGTCCCAGATGAATGGTCATCCCCCGCCGCAAGCGGGGACAGAACCCGGCTTACAGGCCGCCTGGCACTTTATCGGCATCGGCCTCACATCCGTTATCTGTCCGTACGCCAAGCGCGTACGCTTTCGACAGGTACGCCGCGTGCGTACGGAAGAAGTGGGAACGAAGAAGGAACTTTTTGTCTTTGCCAATACTCACCGGTTAACAAATTATCACCGGATTTTGGCTCTAAGCCTCGATTTTTACTGCCCAAAAATTTGACAGCCCATATTCTCCCATGGTATCCCAGTCAGTCCCATCGATGAGGCCGGGTGTGGCGGCGGGTTTCCGGCCTCGGGACGGTTCGCGAGGCGTCGCAGAAGCAGCGCGGAACCTGCGGTGGCGTTGGTGTTCGCATCGACTTTCGTCAACAAGATCGACCGGAAGGGCCGCGTCTCCGTCCCTGCGCCTTTCCGCATGGCTTTGACGGGGCAGTCCTTCGCGGGGATCGTCGCCTTCCGCTCGCTCAAATATCCGGCGCTCGACGCCGGCGGCTACGACCGGCTCGAGGAGATCACCGCGCGCCTCGACGAGCTGCCGGAATTCTCGGACGAGCACGACGCGCTCGAATCCGTGATCGCCGACGCGCAGCAGCTTCCTTTCGACAGCGAGGGACGCATCATCCTGCCGCAGCCCCTTCTCGCCTATGCCGGGATCGGCGAGAACGCCGCCTTTGTCGGCGTCGGGCGCAGCTTCCAGATTTGGGAGCCGGGACGCCACCAGCGCCACCAGGAAGAGATGCGCGACCGCGTCCGCCAGCGCGGCTTCACCCTCCCGCCGCGGAGCGCGAAATGAGCGCGGGCGCGCCCCATATCCCTG
>CAYMNX010000713.1:0-9952 GCA_964391905.1 uncultured Rhizobiaceae bacterium | reverse complement strand
GCCTTCACCTGGCTCGCCGCCTTCGCGCAGCATCCCGCGACCGGCCATACCGCATCGCTGGCCCTGGTGATCGTCGCCGGCCTCGTCCTCTGGGAGATCTTCAGCTCGATGATCGAGCGCCGCATGGCGGCGATCGATCTGACGCGGCGCTCGCGCGCGCGCACGCTTCTGCCGCTGCTGCGCACGACGGTCATGATCGTCCTCATCACGATCATCGGCCTGATGGTGTTGTCGGAGATCGGCCTCAATATCGCGCCGCTCTTGGCCGGCGCCGGCATCGCCGGAATCGCGGTCGGCTTCGGCGCGCAAACGCTGGTCAAGGACCTGATCACCGGATTCCTGATTCTGCTCGAAGACGCATTCGCCGTCGGCGATGTCGTCGATGTCGGCAACGGTCATTCGGGCGTCGTCGAGACCATCTCGATTCGCAATTTCCGCCTCCGCGACATGGAAGGGACCGTTCACACCATCCCGTTCAGCATGGTGACGACGATCAAGAATCTCACCCGCGACTACTCCTATTACTTGGCCGATGTCGAAGTATCCTATCGCGAGGACACGGACGAGGTTGTTTCCGCGCTCATCGAGATCGGCACGGGGATGCGCGACGATCCGAATTTCGGTCCCAAGATGCTGGAGCCGATCGAGATCATCGGCGTCGACGCCTTCAAGGAATCGTCGGTCGTCATCAAGGTGCGGCTGAAGACGGCGCCAATGCAGCAATGGACGATCGGGCGCGAATTCAATCGCCGCATGAAGAAGGCCTTCGACCAGAAAGGCATCGAGCTCCCGTTTCCGCATCGCACGATCTATTTCGGCGAAGATCGCCAAGGGCGCGCGCCGGCGGCCCACATTCGCCTCGACTCGAGCACGGCGCCCCCGCCGGCGGGCGAGCCGCAATCAGCGGGCTAGGAATCGATTTCGCCGCGCGCAAGCGCTTCGAGCTCGGCAATATCGCGCACCGCCAGCACGCGCCGCGCGATATCGAGGCCGAAGCCGGCGCGCGCCAGGGTCGCCAAGTCCTTGCGCCGCCATTCCGCCGCACCGCCGGCCGCGCGATAGGGACCGAGCCGCCGTCGCCGGACCAGCGCGCAAGCGGCGACGATCTCGCTGCTGCCGCCCTCATCGAGCGCCGCCAGCGTTTCCTTGACGAGCTCGGCCGCGATTCCCTTCTGGGCGAGCTTGCCGCCGATCGAGAAGCGCGATGCGCCACAACGCGCGAGGCTTGCCGCGGCCTGGGCGGCATAGGCGCGATCGTCGAGCAGGCCGGTCTGGCGATAGCGCGCGATGAGCTCCTCGACAAGGCGCGCGCCCTCGGCCCGCTCCTCCTCCCCGGTCGCGCGACGCTCCACCTTCCGCATCAAGATGCGCCGCAGATTTTCGCTCGATGATGCGAAGCGACCGAGATAGTGCAGTGCGGCATTGTCGAGCGCGGTCGCACTCAAGGAAGGGCGTTGCTTTTGCTCCCGCGCGCCCCTTGATTTTTTCGCCTCTGCCATGCCGCCGCCCCGACTTGCCGCTTATCCGTCACACGCCTAGTTTCTCTGCACGTCGAGAGAGGATACGTCATGCATGCCCCGCTAGCGCCTTCGGTACGCCGTTTCGGCGTCGTCAACTGGCAGGGGCTGTGGACCCTCTATGTGCGCGAAGTGCACCGTTTTCTCAAGGTTTCGATGCAGACCGTCTTCGCGCCGGTGGTGACGACCCTCATCTTTCTGATGATCTTTCTCCTGGCGATGAGCGGTCAGAATCGCGTCATCGGCGGCGTGCCGTTCCTCGAATTCCTCGCACCCGGCCTCGTCATGATGGCGATGACGCAGAACGCCTTTGCCAACACCACCTCCTCCATCATGATCTCGAAAATGCAGGGCAACATCGTCGACCTGCTGATGCCGCCCTTGAATGCGATGGAGCTGACAGTCGGCCTCGCCCTGGGCGGCCTTACCCGCGGCCTCGCCGTCGGCGTGGTCGTAACGGCGGCGATGGCGATCTTCGTGCCGATTCACCTGCCCTCGCTCGCGGCCGCGCTCTTCTTTGCGAGCGCCGCCTCGCTGATGCTGTCGTTGCTCGGCGTCATCGGCGGCGTCTGGGCCGATAAATTCGATCACCTCGCGGCCGTCACCAACTTCATCGTAACGCCGCTCGCCTTCCTCTCGGGGACGTTCTACTCGATCGAGCAATTGCCGCCGCTTTGGCACAAGATCGCTCTGTGCAACCCGTTCTTCTACATGATCGACGGGTTCCGCTATGGCTTCACCGGCCGCGCCGAAGCGCCGATCCTCCTGGGCGTCGCGCTGCTCATCGCGATCAACGCCGCGCTCTTGGCCGGCAGCTATCTCATGATCGCGCGCGGCTATAAGCTGAAGGCTTAGGGCGCGCGACGACGCGGCCTACCCTTTCGTCAGCCGGTCGACCTCTTCCTTCTCGGCCGGCGTCAGCTTCCACTGCGCGGCGCGGACATTCTGCTCGACTTGCTCGGGCCGGGTCGCGCCGGCGATGACGCTTGGAACGAAATCATGGGCGAGGAGCCAGGCGAAGGCGAGCTCGAGGATCGTCCTGCCGCGCGCCGCGCAGAACGCCTCGAGCTTCTCGACGATCGCCCAGTTGCGATCATTGATGTAGCGGCTCGAGAGGCCCGGCCCGGCGAGCCGCGCGCCCTGCGGCGCCGGTGCATTGCGCTTGTACTTGCCGGTGAGCATGCCGCTGGCGAGCGGGAAATAAGGCAAGAGACCGAGCCCATGCGCCGTCACCGCCGGCAGCGGATCGCTTTCGACGTTGCGCACCAGGAGGCTGTATTCGTCCTGCGACGAGATGAAGGCGGCGAGACCCAGGCGCTTCGCGGTCGCCATCGCCTCGTTGATCTGCGCGCTCGAGAAGTTGGAGCAGCCGATATGGCGCACCTTGCCCTGCTTCACCAGATCGTCGAGGGCGCGCAGCGTCTCCTCGATCGGCGTTTTGGGGTCGGGCGTGTGAATCTGATAGAGATCGATCCAGTCGGTCTTGAGGCGTCTGAGGCTGTCCTCGACCTCGGACATGATATAGGCGCGCGAGGCGCCCTGCTTGCCGGGCGTTTCCATCGCCATGCCGAATTTGGTCGCGAGCACGATGTCCTTGCGCCGCGGCCCCAATACCTCGCCCAGATCCTTCTCCGAGCCGCCGTAATTGCCATAGCCGCGCCCGCCATAGGTATCGGCGGTATCGAAGAGCGTGATGCCGAGATCGAGCGCCTTGTGTACGACCTTGCGCGTGCCCTCGAGGTCGAGCCGGCCGCCGAAATTATTGCAGCCGAGGCCGACGACCGAAACTTTAGGACCATTTTTGCCGAAAGTGCGCGTTTCCACCGAAAGCATCCTTCAAAGGGGCGAGTTCGGCGATTCTAGGGGCTTTGGCGCCGTCCGCAAGGCAACCGCGATTGGCGGGGCCGGCGATAGGCGGTTTGCGGATGCCGATTCCAATCCGCGCGAACGATTTCTCAAACTTTTCGGCGTAGCAAGGAGGGTGGTGAGCGGCCGCGGATGGGCCGCCGCAACATGAGTTTGACAATGAATGGAATGACGCTTCTGGGGCTCGTCGCCGCCTCTTGCAGCACCCTTGGCTATTTGCCGCAGTTGATCAAAGCCTGGCGCAGCCAGTCGACCGCCGACGTTTCGCGCGAGATGTTTGCGCTGTTCTTGACCAGCGCGGCGCTGTGGCTCGCCTATGGGCTCCTGCAGCAGGACATCGCCATCATCGCGGCCAATGTTGCCGGCCTCGCGATGACCCTCACCATCCTCTGCTTCAAGCAGCGCTACGGCTAAGCGGCGCCGCCGGCGCAAAAGGCCGGGGGCTTGTCAGGCAACGGCGCCGCCGCTTTCCTTTTAGGGTTCGAACTCGCGCAGCCGGTCGAGATCGGCGATCAACCCCGGCCCGGTTGGCTGCCATCCCAGCTTCTTCCGCGTTTGCTCGCTGGAGGCTGGGGCGTCGTGCCTTGCGAATACGGCGAGCCAGCCAAAATAGGCGTCAGCCTCTTCCGGTGCGATGGATTTGACCGGTATCTTGAGGCGTCGGCCAATCGCTTCCGTGATATCGCGCAGCGGTATGCCTTCTTCCGCGACCGCGTGATATTTGGCGCCCGGTTCTGCCCTCTCGATCGCCAGCCGATAGAGGCGGGCCGCGTCGCGAACATGCGCCGCGGGCCAGCGGTTCTCTCCCTCTCCGATATAGGCGCACACGCCCTTTTCACGAGCGATTGCGATCACATAGGTGACGAGGCCCTGCCTGACCGTGTCGTGAACTTGCGGGAGGCGTACCACGGATACATTGACCCCATCCATCGCAAGAGAAGCCGCGGCCTCTTCCGAGGCGGCGCGCGGAATCACGTCAGAGCTGACCACGGCACCGTCTTCCGTGGCCGGCTGACCCGGCAGAATATTCGCCATCACGGTCCCGGAGGTGACGATCAACGGTCGGTCGGAGCCGGCAAGAACCGAGCCGAGCGCGTTGACGACACGTCGATCATCCTCACAATTCGCGGCAAATGTCGAGAAGTCGTGGTTGAAGGCCAGGTGAATGACGCCATCCGATCGAGCCGCCCCGCCCTTGAGACTCTCGAGATCCTCCAGCGATCCGTGATGAACCTCGGCACCGGCGGCAGCCAGAGCCGCCGCTTTCTCGTCCGAACGACAGAGGCCGAGCACCTGATGGCCTGCCGCGATCAACTCCTTAACGACCGCCGAGCCGATGAATCCGGTCGCGCCGGTAACAAAGACACGCATGAAGAAATCCTCCGAATTGAGACGGGGCTAGTGTCTCCCTTGCTCTTATCGGGGTAAACTAGTGATGTTATACGGGTATAATGGCTAACAGGACGCATATGTTCGTCGCGCGCGACAATTTGCTGGGCACTTATCTGAAGGATCGCCGGGCGAAGCTCGATCCGGCGGCGTTCGGTCTTCCCTTGGCGCGACGGCGGACGCCCGGACTGCGACGCGAAGAAGTGGCGCAGCGCGCCAATGTCAGCGCCACCTGGTACACTTGGCTCGAACAGGGTCGCGGCGGTGCACCCTCCGCGGACGTGCTCGACCGCATCGCCCGCGCGCTCATGCTGACGGAAGTCGAGCGCGAGCATCTCTTTTTGCTCGCGCTGGGCCGCCCGCCCGCAGCGCGCTATCAAGCGGCCGAGGGTGTCACGCCGCGGCTGCAACGCGTGCTCGATGCGTTGGAGGTCAGCCCGGCGCTCGTGAAGACCGCCACATGGGATGTGGTTGCGTGGAATCGTGCCGCGGCCGCGGTGCTGACTGACTATGGAGCGCTGGCGCCGGAGCAACGCAACATCCTGCGACTCGTCTTCTGCGATCCGCGCGTTCGCGCCGCGCAATTCGATTGGGAAAGCGTCGCGCGCTTCGTGGTGGCGGCGTTCCGCGCGGATACCGCACGCGCCGGGGCGGCGCAAAACGTCAAATCATTGGTCGATGAGCTCTGCCACCGAAGCCCCGAATTCGCGGCGATGTGGCGCGACAACGACGTTCGTTACCATGGCGAGGGCGTCAAGCGTATGCGGCATCCCCTGATCGGCCCGATCGCCTTCGAATATTCGGCCTTTGCCGTCGATGGCCGACCCGATCTCGGCATGATTGTCTATAATCCGGCAACGCCGGCCGACGCGGACCAAATCAAAACGTTGATCCGGTCTTGGCCTGACAGAGCCGAAATCCGCCGCGATTGACAGCGTCACACCGCCTCACCATAATTTCGCCCTTTCCCGCCAGAGGGTTGGGCAAGGAATGCGCGACAGGGACCGGCGTCACGGCCGAAGAGGGTTGAAGCGACGAGGGTGAGCCCTTCGTGGCGGTCAGCTCTTTGGATACCCTTCGTGCAGGAGAAGTCTCTGTGATTCCAGCTATTTTGCCGACCTACGCTCGGGCTGACATAACCTTCGAGCGGGGTGAGGGCGCCTATCTTTTTTCGACCGATGGCCGGAAATATCTCGATTTCGGCAGCGGCGTCGCCGTGACTGCGCTGGGCCATGCTCATCCGCATCTGATTGAAGCCCTGACGGCGCAGGCGCAGCGCCTCTGGCATTGCTCCAACCTCTACCAGATCGCGCCGCAGCAGCGCGCCGCCGAGCGCCTGGTCGCGGCGAGCTTTGCCGATACGGTGTTTTTCTGCAATTCCGGCGCCGAGGCGATGGAAGGCGCCATCAAGGTCGCGCGCAAATACCACGCCGAGACCGGCCATCCCGAGAAATACCGGCTCATTGCCTGCACCGGATCGTTCCACGGTCGCACGCTCGCCACCTTGGCCGCCGCCGGGAACGAGAAGTATCTGCGCGGCTTCGGCCCGCCGGCACCGGGCTTCGACCATGTGCCTTATAATGATCTCGCCGCGATGCGCGCCGCGATCGGACCCGAGACTGCCGGCATCCTGGTCGAGCCGGTGCAGGGCGAGGGCGGGCTTGCAACCGCATCGCCCGAGTATCTGAAGGGTCTGCGCCGGCTTTGCGACGAGCATGGCGTTCTCCTCGTCATGGACGAGGTGCAGAGCGGCATGGGCCGCACCGGGAAGCTCTTTGCGCATGAATGGGCCGGCATCACGCCCGATGTCTTGGGCGTCGCCAAAGGGCTCGGCGGCGGCTTCCCGGTGGGCGCCGTGATGGCGACGGAGCGGGCGGCGGTCGGCATGACGCCCGGCACCCATGGCTCAACCTTCGGCGGCAATCTCCTCGCCATGGCCGCCGTCAACGCGGTGCTCGATGTGATGCTCGTACCGGGCTTCCTCGATCGTGTGAACCATGTGGCGGGGCTCCTGCGCCAGCGGCTCGAGGAAGTGGTCGCGAGCCATCCGCACGTTTTCGCCGAGCAGCGCGGCAAGGGCTTGCTGACCGGGCTGCGCTGCGCTGTTCCCAACATGGAGGTCGTCGAGAAGCTGCGTTATTCGGGACTCATCACCGTGGCGGCCGGCGAGAATGTGGTGCGACTTCTGCCGCCGCTGATCATCGAGGAACAGCAGATTGCCGAGGCGACGCGAATTCTCGACAAGGTGGCCGGGCAATGGAAACTGTGACCAAAGCGCCGACCAAGGCGGCACCGCGCCACTTCCTCGATCTCGACCGGCTGAGCGCCCCTGAGCTAAGGCGCATGCTCGATCAGGCGGTGCAGTGGAAGACGACGCTCGACCGCTCGAAGCCGCTTGCCGGCAAGATCCTCGCCATGATCTTCGAGAAGCCCTCGACGCGAACACGCCTCTCCTTCGAGGTGGCGATGAAGCAATTGGGCGGCGACGTCATCAACATGGCGGCGAGCGACAGCCAGATCTCGCGCGGCGAGACCATCGCCGACACGGCGCGCGTCCTCTCGCGCTATGTCGATGCCATCATGATCCGCACCACCGCGGCGGGGAAGCTCGAAGAGCTCGCCGCCTATGCAACGATCCCGGTGATCAACGGCCTTACCGATGCGAGCCATCCGTGCCAGATCATGGCCGATGTGATGACGCTCGAGGAGCATAAGGGCCCCGCCGCGGGCAAGATCGTCGCTTGGAGCGGCGACGGCAACAACGTCGCGACGAGCTGGATTCACGCGGCGGTGCGCTTCGATTTCGAGCTGCGGCTCGCCTGCCCGCAAAGCTTGCCGCCGTCGGCGAAGGCGATTGCCTGGGCGGAGCGCGAAGGTGCGCGCGTTCACGTCACCACCGATCCGCGCGAGGCGGTAAGCGGCGCCGATTGCGTGGTGACGGATACGTGGGTGTCGATGGGCACCGATCCCAAGCTCTTCCGCCCAGACCTTCTCGCGCCCTATCGCGTTGATGAGGCCCTCATGGCTTGTGCCAAGCGCGACGCCATCTTCATGCACTGCCTTCCGGCAAAGCGCGGCGAGGAAGTAACCGCGGGCGTGATCGACGGGCCGCAATCCGTCGTCTGGGATGAGGCCGAGAACCGCATGCATGTGCAAAAAGCCATTCTCGCCTGGTGCCTCGGCTGAGATGGCCCTTCTTTCCGATGACCTCGTCCAGCCGTTCCAGATCGAGCCTTTCGCGCTGCGCGGCCGGCTGGTGCGATTGGGACCGCTGATCGACGAGATCCTGACGCGCCACGCCTATCCCGAACCGGTCGCCGTCATGCTGGGCGAAGCGATTGCGCTCGCCGTGGCTTTGGCCGGGGCGCTCAAATATGAGGGCGTGTTCACGCTGCAGACGAAGGGCGACGGGCCCATCCGCTTGATGGTGGCCGACATCACGACCACAGGCGCGGTGCGCGGCTATGCCCAGGTCGATCGCGCGCGGCTCGACGAGACGCCGATGGCCGTTGCCTCGGTGCCGCGGCTCCTGGGCGCGGGCTATCTCGCTTTGACCGTCGATCAGGGCGAGCATACGGACCGCTATCAAGGCATCGTCGAGCTGCAAGGACCGACGCTTGCGCATTGCGTCCACCATTATTTCCGCCAGAGCGAGCAAGTCGAGGCGGCGCTGAAAGTCGCGGTCGCGCGCGTTCCGGACCGCGACGGCGTGCCGCGCTGGCGCGCCGGCGCCTTGATGATCCAGCGCCTGCCGCGCGAGAGCTTCAATCTCGAGCGCGAGGCCGAGGATGAGGCGTGGCGGCGCGCCGCGATCTTCATGAGCTCGTCGACGTCGGCGGAGCTGGTCGATCCGCAGCTTTCGTCCGAAGCGCTTCTCTTCCGACTCTTCCATGAGGATGGCGTGCGCGCCCATGCGCCGCATGCTTTGTCCGCAAAGTGCCGCTGCTCGCGTCATCGCGTCGAGAGCATGCTGCGCGCGCTCGCGCCCGATGAGCTCGAAGAAATGAAGGTCGACGGCCGCATCACCGTCACTTGCGAGTTCTGCAGCACCGTCTATCCCTTCGACGCCGACGAGCTCGACGCTCTATTGGTGTCCTGATCGATTCAACCACGAGCCGGCAACCGGTTGCAGTTGTCATCGTTGAATGTCAGTCTCGGCGCGTCCCATCGGGAGAGGAACCTTATGACCACTCGCCGCAGCCTGCTTTTTGTCGGATCGATGCTCGCTCTCCTGGCGGCGTGCGGTCCCCCGCCCGAAGTACCGAAATATCCCGACCTGCGCTTCACCGGCGAGCCGCCGATCCTGCTCGAGGCCAGCCAGATCGAGATCCGTACCCTCTATCAGCCCTCCGATGCCGATCGCGCCTTCCCGGTTCCACCGGTGCAGGCCCTTCAGAACTGGGCGCGCGACCGGCTGCGCGCGAGCGGCCGCGGCGGCCCGGCGCGCTTTACCATCGGCAGAGCCAGTACCACGACCAAGGATCTGCCGATTCAAGGCGGGATCAGCGGCACCTTCACCGACCAGCTCTCGCAGCAATATGACGTCGCCATCGATGCGACGCTGGAGCTTCTCGACGAGCACGGCATGGCGCTCCGCACGGTCCATGTCACCGCATCGCGCTCCCAGAGCGTGCTGCAAAGCGCGACGCCCAACGACCGCGAGAAAGCGCGCTACGACCTCGTCAAAGCCGTGATGGCGAGTGTCGATCAGCAATTGGAGCAGCAGATCCGCAACAATTTCGGTCTCTATCTGCTGTCGCGATAGCGCCGGAGCGCTCTCGTCAGCGACGCTCGCTCGTGCGGATATTCTTGCGAATGATAGCGACGATGATCAGCGTGAAGGCGGCAAGGCGGAGGAGGTATGTCCAACCCTTTTCCGGCTCGGTGCCGGCCGAATAGATGAAGAAAATCGAATTCGCAGCCATCAGCCAAAAGGCGCCGGCGAAAGCGAGAAAGAACGAATCGCGCGTGTTTTTCCAGAATTTGAGGAAGAACAGGCCGAGCGTGAAATAGCCCATTGTGATCGCGCCGCCGAGGAAGTCGTAATGCCAATTATCCATGGCGTTGCTCAATCGATTTCCCAGATGAACGCGTAGAGCAGGATCGCGACGCCGACGAGAGCCGTAAGCGCGCGGGCCGGGCGCAGATCGATGGTCGTCGGCAGCACCACGAGGTCGAAG
>CAYMNX010000712.1:0-2749 GCA_964391905.1 uncultured Rhizobiaceae bacterium | reverse complement strand
CCGATCTCGTCCGCGGCGCGACGCCCGGGCCCGCCGATGGCGAATTCGCAACGCGCGGCGTGCAACTCTATCGCAGCGGCGGCATCGCCAAGACGCTTGCGCCTGCTGTGACGGCGGCTCAGTGACATCATGAACCTTGCCCCCATCAATCTCACGGTCAGCGGCGGCGGATCTTCGGCTGCGCTTGTCGCCTTTGTTCAGGACGAAGGCACGCGTTCCGCTCTCGTTGCGGCACTCGGCACGGATTGGCCCGCCGCAAGCGTTCATAGCGGCGGCATCAACGAAGCCGTCGTTCAACTTGCCGCCGATCCTTCGGCGCGAACGGTCATCGTCGATCTCAGCGGCTGCAGCGACGTCTTCAAAGCGCTCGATCGTCTTGCCGAGGTGTGCACGCCGGGCACGACGGTAATTACCGTAGGCGAGATCAATGACGTCGCCCTCTACCGTCGGCTCCGTGCCGTCGGCGTGATCGACTATTTGGTCAAGCCCGTCACCGCCGAGGCCTTCGGCCATGCGCTCCATGCCGCATCCCAGCCGCCGGTGGTTCTCGGCCATGACAAGGCAGCGCGGCCGAGCGGCGATGTGGTTGCCGTCGTCGGCGCCCGTGGCGGCGTCGGCGTGACCTTTGTCGCGACCACGCTTGCCTGGCTTTTCGCCGAAGAGGCGCAGCGTCGGACCATGCTGATCGACCTCGACTTGCAATGGGGAACGAGCGGGCTCGCTTTCGATGTCGAGACCTCCCACGGCTTGTGCGAGGTTTTGACCAATCCGGAACGGATCGACAGCCTTTTCGTGTCGAGCGCCACCGCCCCGATCGGCGATCGCTTGAGCTTGCTCGCATCGGAGGAGCCGCTCAACCATTTCGTCGAAGCGCGACCCGGCTCGCTCGAATTGTTGATGAAGGAAACGCGGCGGAATTCCGACCGTATCGTCGTCGACGTGCCGCGCCACAGCGCCGATCTGATGCGGCGCGCCTTGGGCGAAGCGGGCGTCATCGTGGTGGTCACGGATTTTTCGCTCGCGGGCTTACGCGATGCCGGACGGCTCGTCGCTTTTGCCGAGGAAGTCGCGCCGGATGCGCGGCGCCTCCTCGTCGGCAATCGTCTCGGCGCCAACAAGAAGGGCGAGCTCTCGATCCCTGAGATGCAAAAGGCGCTCAAGACGAACCTTGCCGCGACCATCCCGGAGGACCGCAACGCGGTGCTTGAAGCGCTCAACAGCGGCAAGCCTTTGCCCAAGGTCGCCCCCCATAGCAAGGCGGTCACCGCACTCCGCGAGCTGGCCAAATCCTTCGACAAAGACGTGGCGAAGCCAACCGGATTCTTCGCGCGTCTCCTCGGCCGGGGGCCGTCGACGGCCGCCAAAGAGCCGAAGAAAAAGTAATCCAAGACCGCTGGTTGAGCCATGAGCTTCGGACGCAGAATGGTCGACGGATCTCCGGCCCTCCGGGTCGTGCCAAAGCCCGGTGAGGGCGGTCGGCCGGATGAGCGCGCCGCGATACCATCGAGTGGTGGTGGGGGAGAGCCGGTGCCGCCATGGGTGGAGGAGGCGAAGGCGGCGCTGCTCGCGGCGGTGCACGAGCAGATCGGACTCCAGGACGCGAAGTCATCGACGCGCGGTGCCTTGGCGGCGCGAATCAACGAAATTGTTCAAGCCTGGATACAGCAGCGGCAGATTCAGCCCGAGCCGCTTCATGAGCGCGATCTCGTCACCTTTCTCATCAACAAGCTGTTGGCGAGCGTGGCGGCTTCATCCGTTCCTGTTGCGCATCAACCCTCCGACGCGCAGCGCGCAGCGCCCGCCGCCGACCCGACCGATGAGGCGAAGGAGCGCATTCAGCCCAAATTGATGTCGCGGATCGATGTGAGCGCCGCCTCGGCGCTGCCGCGCGCCGAGCTCGCGCGCGAGATCAGCGAGGTTGTCGCGGAGATCGCCGCCGAGGAAAGAATCCAGCTCAATTCCATCGAGCAGCGGAACCTCGTCACGAAGCTCGTCAACGATATGATCGGCCTCGGGCCGCTCGAGCCGCTGCTGGCGGATGAGAGCATTACCGACATCATGGTCAACGGTCACGACCAGGTCTATGTCGAGCGTGGCGGCAAGCTCGAGCTGACCAAGGTCCGCTTCCGCGACGATGCGCATGTGATGAACATCGCGACCCGAATCGTGTCCCATGTCGGGCGTCGCGTCGACGAATCGACGCCGCTTTGCGACGCGCGTCTCGCCGATGGCAGCCGCGTCAACATCATCATCCCGCCGCTCGCCATCGACGATCCCTCGATCTCGATCCGTAAATTTTCGAAAAAGAAGATCACGCTCGACATCATGAGCCGGCAATCGAACATGTCGTTGGCGATGGCCAATGTATTGAAGATCGCCGGCCGCTGCCGGCTCAACATCTTGATCTCGGGCGGTACCGGCTCGGGAAAGACGACGCTCTTGAATGCGATCAGCCAGCTCATCGATCCAGGCGAGCGCATCGTGACGATCGAGGACGCCGCGGAGCTTCAATTGCAGCAGCCGCATGTCGTCCGGCTCGAGACGCGCATCGCCAATCTCGAAGGCAATGGCGAGATCGCGATGCGCGATCTCGTCAAGAACGCTCTGCGTATGCGGCCGGACCGCATCATCCTCGGCGAGGTGCGCGGCTCGGAGGCCGTCGACATGCTGCAGGCGATGAACACGGGCCATGAGGGCTCCCTCGGCACGATTCACGCCAACCGGCCGCGCGAGGCCTTGACACGGCTCG
>CAYMNX010000711.1:0-28484 GCA_964391905.1 uncultured Rhizobiaceae bacterium | reverse complement strand
CGGCACGAATTGCCGGATAAAGAGCGTGATGAAGGCAGGCACCACGCCCAAGGCCAGCACCCAGCGCCAGCCGAAGGGCGCCAAGAAGAATGCAGCAGCGCCAGCAAGAAAGAAACCGAGCGCAAAGGTCATCTGCATCACTTGCAGCGCGCGCTGACGAGTCTTTTCGGGCCAGGTCTCGGCGATCAGCGCGGAACCCGCCGCCCATTCGCCGCCGATGCCAATGCCGGAGAGCATTTGCAAGAGCGCCAATTGCCACCAAGTCTGCGCCAGGGCCGAGAGACCGCAGAAGATCGAATAGATCAGCACGGTGAAGATCATCGCGCGCGAGCGGCCGATGCGGTCAGCGATGACGCCGAACACGATCCCGCCGAGCCCCCAAGCGATCAGCTTCGCGGCCATGATGATGCCGCCGGTATAGGCGATGACGCCCGGGTTGTTCGAGCCGATGAGCTCGCTGACGCTTGGGAACAGGATGACGGTGAAGAGCTGCATGTCGAAGGCATCGAACATCCAGCCAAGGCAGGCAGAGAGAAGAGACGCCCAGGCGACGAGCGGGAGTCTGGTTGGGGCGACATCGATCGCCGTCAGGGTTTTTCCGCCCACAGAATTCATGCATTCCTCCCCAGAATGTATTTTTAAGCGAGCCGAACCGCCAAGGCTTCAAGACGCAAAGGCTCGTTTCTTTTTGGGTGCCTTTGCGCCTTGACGGTTCGTCTACCCGGTCACTTTTTCTCCTCCGGCTTCTCGACATGCCACACCGGCGTCTCGGGCTCGAGTCCCGGCCGCGTCCGCGCGAGCGTCTCCCGGCCGTTCACTTCCCAATCGCCGGCGGCGGCGCGGCGCGCGAAGAGATCCCAGGTATCGTTCCAATGGCCGAGCGAATAGCCGTGCCAGGGCGGGCGCATGGTGACCGGCGGCAAACCGAGCTCCTGCCAAATCTTGAGCGAATTCTCCATGAATTCCTTCTTCGGCAACGCCAGGGGCGGCATGTCGCGCTTCTGCGTCGCATCGATCAGCATCGCCGATGTCGTCTGATTCCGGGCGCCCTGCCCGCCGCCGTGATAGGGCACGAGCTGCACATCCTCGACCGGATTGCAGCGATAGGCCATCGACCAGAAGAGCGCGTCGCAATTGCTGGGCTCGATATCCTCGCTCACGGCGATGCAGATCTTGCCGCAATTGGCCATGAACTTCGACGCGCCATGGAGCGCGCGCCACACTTCGGTACGCGCCGTGCCGCGCGCCAATTGCACCATGATGACGGGACGAAGATTGGTGAGCGGCTCATGCAGCACCACGCGCTTGACGCCCTTGATCCCGAGCGCGTCGCGCAAATGCGCAAGAAACAGCGGCTCATAGGCGACGCGCTTGATGAGGCTCGATTCCGACGGCGTGACTTGGCTGATGATCGCGCAGAAGACGGGCTTCCTCTTGTGGGTGATCGCGGTCACCTGCATTGGCATGTTGAAGCCCTCGAGCGCCAGATAGCCGTTGCTTTCGCCGAACGGCGCCTCGGGCTCGAAGAGCGAGGTATCGATCAAGCCTTCGATCACGATCTCGGCGTCGGCCGGTACATCGAGATCGACGGTCACGCCTTTCACGGTCTTGATCGGCTCGCCCGCGAGCCCGCCCGCCACCGCCAACTCGTTGAGATCGGTCGGCAGCTTCTGCGGACTCGTGAAGCATACGACCGGGGCCGCGCCCAAAACGATCGCGATCGGCATCTTTTCTTTCCGCGCGCGGTATTTGCGCCAATGCTGATAACCGCCGGCGCCGCCGCTCTGCAGCGCCACCATGCGCACCGCCAACCGATCGGTCGCTTTGAGCGCGGCGCGATACATGCCCATATTGGGAATGCCCGATTCCGGATCGCGCGTGATGCAGAGGGTCGCGGTCAGATAGGGCGCTGAATCGAAGCCCGGCGTCGAGATCGGGACGGGCAAGGTCGCGAGCCCGCCGCCCGGCTTCTTCAAATCGTCGCCGGTGATCACGACTTCCTGGCACGGACCCGAATTCGCCCGCACCGGCGGGATCGGGTGGTTGATCGCCCGCAGCCACGCGGCACCGATCTCCTCGACCTTGCGGCCCATGCCTTGCGCGTAAATATCGGCCGAGGCCGCAAGCGCGCCCAAGACCACGGGCATGTCGTATTTCTTGCCATGGCTGTCGACGACATGCGTGAAAAGGAAAGCCTTGCGCTGCGCTTCCGGAATGCCGCCGATAAATTGCCAGCGCACCAGCGGATGAAGCTCCGTATCCTTGTTGATCGGACGGTCGATACGGATAAGCAGGCCACGCGCTTCGAGATCGGCCAGATGCTGTTGAAAATCGAGCCGCGGCTTCGCACCGGCTTGGACGGATGAATGGAGATCGGCGGCTTGATCAGGCATGGCCTTCGCTCCTAACGGCGCACAATCATCTTGTCCGCAAGCCTAGCCTAGAATCGGGGAAGAGGCTATTTTGACATGGCAATGTCGCAGCCGCGGCGTTTCAGGGTCTCGCCCCGATCAGGAAGCAGGCAGGTTCGAGATGAGCGATCCCATCCCCGCACAAACGGCGCCCTACGGCGTCGATGTCGAAGCCGGCAAGGACTATGCGTGGTGCGCTTGCGGGCGCAGCGCGCAGCAACCCTTTTGCGACGGCTCGCACAAGGCCGTCGGTCTGCGGCCTATGGTCTTCAAGGCCGAGAAGACGGAGCAGGCTTGGCTTTGCGGTTGCAAAGCATCCGGCAACAAACCGTTCTGCGACGGCAGTCACAAGAAGATCTAGCCGCCGTCAGGCCGAGCTTTCCCGGCCATGATGCCGCTAATCTTTGTTCTCTAAGCGCTCAAGCCAAGCCCGAAGAACGCATCGGCGTTGCGCCAATAGATCTTCTCCTTATCGGCTTCGGAGAGATTGAGCTCCTTGACGAGATCGACATGCTCTTTCGGATCGATCGGCACCGGCCCGTAATCGGTGCCGAACATGACGCGATCGGGACCAAAAACCTCGACCGCTTCTTTGAGATGCGGCCCCCAGATCCCCATCGTATCGACGCGCAGATGCGCCCTCAGATAATCGCTCGGCAGGCGCTGGCATTTGATCTTCGTATGCTCGGGCATGCCCTCGCTGCCGAGGCGATAGCCGAAGTTGAGGCGCCCCATCACCGGCAAGAGCCCGCCGCCCATATGCGCGACCACGATCTTGAGGCGCGGGAAACGATCGAACAAGCCTGAGAGGATCATCCGCGCGAGGCACATCGCCGTATCAAAGGGCCGGCCGACGAGCTCGTCGAGCTTGTACTGATCCATCTGCTGATCATGGCCGATTGGCACGCGCACGGGATGCATGAAGATCGGCACTTGCTTGTCCTGCGCCCATTCCCAAAACCAATAGGCATCCTCGCCGTCGAGAAACCGGCCATGCCAGCTCGTCGTAACAAGCATGCCTTTGCATTTCATCGGCCCCATGCAGCGCTCAGCCTCGGCGAGCATTGTATTGTCGAGCGGATTGACGGTGCCGAGCGCCCAAGTCGTGCCCTTGCTCTTGTCGACCACCGCGGCGACCTCGTCGTTCGTGTATTTGACGCAATCGATTGCCGGCTTCTTCGAGACCTGTGTCAGCACCTCGGCAGAGAAGGGATTGCTCATCAAGCGCCGCGTGATGCCGGCCTTGCGGCTCACCTCTTGCTGCAGCTCGAAATCGGTGAGCTCGTAATAGCCGACCGCCGGCAGGCCGCGAAAATTGGTGAACATGTTTTTGCCGACCGGCGTGCCCCGCAGTGCCTCGGCCACGCCCAGCGGATCGGATCGGTTCGGCACCGAGCAATGCGTGTGGATGTCGACGATCTGCGCCATGATGCGGTTCCTCCCTAATATATATATATTTGCAATCAGAGTACCGGCTTCGCGACGCGAGCGCCAATGGTTTAACAGTTAACCACGGAGGCCCTATCGTCATTGCAAACCTGCAGCAAATGAGCGACGCTGAGCGCGCGGTCGACCCAGCTTCGATCTCAAGAAAGCGACGCGCCGCACAGGGAGGAAATGATGACCAAGAATCGCTGGTGGGTGCTCGTTGCGTCTTTTCTCGGCATGGCGTGCGGGCCGGGACCGGTTCTCGTCTTCGCCACCGCGGTGTTCATGAAGCCGATCACCGAGGATCTCGGCATCGGCCGTGCTCTCCTCTCCTCGGCCTCGATCGTTGCGTCCTTCGTCGGCATCATCGGCCCACCCAGCATCGGCTATCTCATCGACCGCTTCGGCGCGCGCAAGGTGATGATACCGGGGATCCTGCTCTTCGCCATTGGCCTTTCCGGCCATTCCTTGATGACAGCCTCGCCGCTCGTCATTTATCTGCTTTTCATCGCCGGCAATCTCTTCAGCTCCGCGGCATCGCCCGTGCCATTCGGCATCGTCGTCGCGCGCTGGTTCGACCGCATGCGCGGCTTGGCGCTCGGGATCTCGATGGCCGGCATCGGCGCCGGCACCGCGGCGATCCCGCAGCTCACGGCCTATCTCGTCAGCCATTACGGCTGGCGCATGGCGTATATCTATCTTGCCGTCGCGATCGTCATCTTCTCGTGGATTCCGGTGGTGCTGTTCGTGCGCGAGCCGCCCTATATCGACGAAGCGCGGCACCAGCATCGCGCTCCCGCTGAAACGCTGCTCGGCCTCACCGCCGGCGAGGCCTTCGCCTCCTGGCGCTGGTGGGCGATGACTCTCGCCTTTTTCCTCGGCGCGGTCGCAATCAATGGCACGCTTACCCATGTCGTCGCGTTGCTGGCGGATCGCGGCATTCCGCTGCAAGTCGCCGCCTCGTCGCTCGGCACGGCCGGGATCGCGCTGATTTTCGGACGCATGCTCTCGGGCTGGTGCCTCGATCGCTTCCATGGCCCCTACGTAGCGGTGGCTTCTTTCGTCATTCCGATCGCGGGCATTCTGATGCTGGCAAGCGGCGCCGGCGGCGCGGCGCCGCTGATCGGCACGGCGCTCTGCGGCCTCGGCATCGGCGCCGAGGTCGATCTGATGGCCTTCTTCATCAGCCGCTACACGGGGATGAAAGCTTACGGCAGAGTTTACGGGGTGAGCTTTGCCGTCTTCATCATCGGCAATGGCATCGGCTCGGTCATCGCCGGCTTTTCCTACGACCAGTTTCACACTTACACGCCGGCGTTCTTCTTCTTCGCCGGCGCGCTGGTCGTGACTTGCGCGCTGCTGCTGCCGCTCGGCCCCTACCCCTTCCCGGCGCAGCGTCACCCGGCGCCGCGCGCCGAGGCGGGGGAAGTTCCGGCATAGCAAGCGCCTGCCCGGCGACACTGCCCCGCAGCACGCTGCGCTGCACAATCGACTGCCGTGCCACCCGTTGCTATCGATCATCAACTGGCGCGATGATGGAAACCGAAGGCTGGGTGAGGTGTGAGTCATGGATTTCGGAATGCAATTCTTCCCCGATGTGGGACCGGGCGACAAATCCGGGCAGCAGTATTTCGCGGAATGCCTGAAGCTCGTCGAGCGCTGCGACCCCTTGGGCTGGGGCCATGTCCGCATCGTCGAGCATTATTTCACCCCTTATGGCGGCTATTCGCCCAATCCCATGCTGTTCCTGAGCGCCGCCGCGCGGCACACCAAAAAGGCGCGGCTCATCACGGGCGCCGTGCTGCCGGTCTTCAATCATCCCTTAAAGCTCGCCGGCGAGATCGGCATGCTCGACGCGATCAGCGATGGCCGGCTCGAAGTCGGTTTCGCCCGCGCCTTCCTGCCGCATGAATTCGCCCGCTTTGGCGTGTCGGTGAATGAGAGCCGCGTGCGCTTTACCGAAGGCATGGAACAGGTGCGTCGCCTGCTCGAGGAGGAGAACGTCACCTGTGAGGGTCAATTCCACTCCTTCCGCAACGTCACCTCATTGCCGCGGCCGACGCAGAAGCCGCGCCCGCCTTTCTGGGTCGCCGCGATCGCGACGCCGCAAAGCTTCATCGACACGGGCAAGGCCGGCCATGCGATCATGGCAATTCCGATGGCGGGCGGCGCGATGAAGGAGCTGATCGACCTTTACCGTCAGGCTTGGCGCGAGGCGGGCCATCCGGGGAATGGCCGTGTCATGCTCGCCTATCACATGTTCTGCCATGAGAACCGCGACACGGCCTGGCAGATGGCGCGCGATCCCTTGAACCGCTATCTCCGCTCCCTGGTCGATGCCGCCTCGGATTGGGCCGGCATGCAATCGAAGGATTACCCCGGCTACGACAAGATCATCGACGCGCTATCGCGCGAGACCATCGATACGCAGGTAAAGAGCGGCGCCGCCTGGATCGGTACGCCCGACGATATCGCCAAGCAAATCGCTGACTATGTCGACCGGGTCGGCGGCTTCGAGAGCGCCTCGCTGCAGGTCAATTTCAATACCGTTCCTTACGAGGAAGCGGACCGCTCGGTACGGCTCTTCAGCGAAAAGGTGATGCCGAAATTCGCATGACAAGGGCCAGCGCGAGGTGCTTCTCATCCAGGCCGCCTTGCCGTAGGATCGCGGCCACGGATTAACAAGCGCTTCCCGGCGGAACGCCGAACGGAGCCGCGATCGAGAACAGGGAGGTTCCATGGCTGACGGGCAAGTCGTCCAAGTCTCGCAAATGCTGGATGAGCGCGGGATCGGCGCGTTCCACGTCAAGCTGATCATCTGGACGGTATTCATCAGCTTGATCGACGGCTACGACATCGGTGCGATTTCATTCGCCGCACCATCGCTGATCAAGGAATGGGGATTCCCGCCCAATCAACTCGCCGGCGTGTTCAGCGCCAGCCTCATCGGCATCCTCTTCGGTTCGGCGATATTTGGCTGGGTCGGCGACCGATACGGCCGCAAGGCGGCGCTTATCAGTGCCAATCTCGTCTTCGGCATCTTCACTTTCATCGCCGCCTATTCGACAAATCTCACAGAGATGTTCTGGCTGCGGTTGCTCGCGGGGCTCGGCATCGGCGGCGTCATCCCCAACGCGATCGCCATCAATGCCGAATCGGCGCCGCGCCGCCTGCGCGCGACGGTCGCGATCATCTCCGTCGGGCTTGTCCCGATCGGCGGCGCAATCCCAGGCTTCATGACTGCGACACTCGTGCCAACCTACGGTTGGCAACTCCTCTTCCTGGTTGGCGGAATCGTGCCGATCCTCATCGGCGTTCTAGGTTTCTTCGGCTTGCCGGAATCGATCAAATACATGGCGTTGCACGAGAAGCATCGCAGCGACATGGAAAAGCTTGTCCGCCAAATCCGACCCGACTTCGTCATTCCGCCGAACGCAAAATTCGTCATCGAGGACGAGCGCAACTACGCTGGCTTCAACCCGACGCTGCTCTTTCGCGACGGTCTCGGCCTCATTACGCCGCTCGTGTGGCTGCTCTTCGTCCTGAACCTGATGGGCTTCTTCTTCCTGCTGAGCTGGACGCCGACTCTGCTCGTGACCGCCGCCAACCAACCGCCGGCCGTCGGCGCGCTTGCAGGGACCGCCCTGCAATTGGGCGGCACTTTCGGGGCCTTACTCCTCTGCCGCTGGCTCGATCGACATCGCTTCTTAGCGATCGCGGTGCTCTTCGCCCTCTCGGTGCCGGTGGTCGCATCGGTCGGCTGGTTCGGCACCATGTCGAAGGTGGCGTTGATTATCGCGGCGTTCTTAAGCGGCTTCTTGGTGCTCGGGATCCAGACCGGCATCAATGTTGCGGGCGCGCTGATCTACCCGACCTCGCTGCGTTCCAACGGATCGGGCTGGCAGCTCGGCATTGGCCGGATCGGCTCGATCGTTGGGCCAATTCTGGGTGCCGTGTTCATCGGCCTTCCCGTACAACAGCTTTATATGTGGGCGGCGGTTCCCTTCGCGGTCGGCGCGGTGATCTGCTTCATCGTCTATCGCCTTAATGAGGCAAGGCTCAAAGAGCGACCCTGGATGCGCGAGGGTGAAGGCCAGACGGCGCCAGCGGAGTGACGATCGCCTTGATCATTCAGTTTGAAAGTCGATCGTCACCCACCGCGCCCTTCGGCAAGCTCAAGACGGGAGTCCAAGGCAAGCATGCGTGACTTTCGCTGGGTGCCCGCTTTCTCGGGCATGACGAGATTGCAACTGAGTCGTATGGAGCGGAGCTTGTCGTGATCGAGGAAAAGGACGTCCAAGTCACCGTCCGCGACGGCGTCAAAATCGGCTTGCGCATCTATCGTCCCGAGGGGAGCGGACCGTTTCCGGCACTCTTCGCCGCGAGCCCCTATCGCTACGACAATAACGCGCTGCCGACGACACCGGTGTTCTTGTGGCGCGAGACCGGGCCGATCGAATGGTACATCGAGCAAGGCTATGCCTATGTGCATATGGATGTGCGCGGCACTGGCTTCTCCGAGGGCGAGTACCGCTTCCTCGATGCGAAGGAGCAGCACGATCTCTATGACGTGATCGAATGGGTCGGCACCCAGCCATGGTGCAACGGCAAGGTCGGCGGAATCGGCGAATCCTATTACTGCATGACGCAGTGGTTCATGGGAATCGAGAACCCGCCGCATCTCGCTTGTCTCGGCGCTTATGACGGGCTTAACGACCCCTATCGCTTCATGGGCTATCCCGGCGGGATCGAGGGCAATTTCCTCTCCTATTGGTTCAATTCGAGCGTCCGCGTCCCGAATCTCTATCCGACCAATGGCGATCACCCGCGCGCTTTGCCGCACGATGTTTTCCACGATGTGCAGCAGCACCCCTTTTACGATGCGTGGTGGAAAGAGCGCTGCGCCGCCGAGCAGCTTGACAAGATCAAGGTGCCGCTCTTCTCGATCGGCGTCTGGGCAAAGATGGATCTCCACTGCGCCGGCAACATCCTGGGCTATCAGAAGGCGCAAGGCCCCAAGAAGCTTTTTATCTCCGGCACGGCGACGCCTTTCACCGCGCAGCGCGATTTCTCGCTCATCGAGTTCCACCAAAAATATCTGCTGCCCTTCTACGATCGCTATCTGAAGGGCGCATCAACGAGCCATGAGCGCCGGCCCAATGTCGAATACACGGTGCGCAACACGGGCCTCGTCAGAGCGGCCGAGGAATGGCCGCCGCCGGACGCAAAGCCAATGAGCTTCTACCTCGCCAAAGGCCCCTCCGAGAGCGTCACCTCCTTGAATGACGGCGCGCTCGCCGCGTCGCCCGCATCCGGCGGCGGCAGCACGAGCTATTCCTATCCGCATCCGAGCTGGGCCCTCGGCGTCGTCGCGCTGGGGCCGCAAGGCCCCGACCCGGCGCGCGGCGTTCTTACTTTCACGAGCGCGCCGCTGCCACGGGATATGGAGATCGCCGGCAACGGCAAGCTCGTGCTCTACGCCTCCTCGACGCGCCCCGATATGGATTTCATCGTGAAAATCTCGGAGCAGATGGCGCAAGCCGCGGATCAGCGCGCCAAGGGCTTGCAGCCGCAATATGTCATCGTCACCAAAGGCTGGCTGCGCGGTTCGCATATGGATCGCGATCCCGAGCGCAGCACCGAGATGTCGCCGCATTACACGCATGCGCAATCGTCGCCGCTCGTTCCAGGCAAAATCTATAAAATCGAGATCCCGTTGCAGCCGATCGCCTATCGCTTCCGTCAGGGCAACCGCATCCGGGTCGAAGTGGCGAATGGCGATTCCCCGGTGACCGATGCGCTTTTCTTTCACATCTACCGTCCCGACAAGATGGGCACCGACACGATCTATCACGATGCCGATCATCCTTCCCACCTCGTATTGCCGGTGATGCCGGCGGAGTAGTCACATGGAAAAATTGCCGTCCGGTGCCAATTTCGTTCGCTCCAAGATGCTGTGGGAGATCGGCCTCCACATCGCGGGCAATCCGGCGACGAAATATGGCGGCAATCGCGACATGTGCATCACCGTCGGCAGTGGCGGTCAGGACACGTTCAAGCCGTGGCTGCGGCTCGGCACGGGCTCGGCGGTCATGGCGCATGATGTGGTGAAGGGCGCGCTCGAGATGGCCTTTGTCAATCCGTCGGCGATGCTGACCCAGGCCTATCGCGGCGTCGGGCTTTTCGAGAAGCCCCTTCCCGTGCGGATCGTCGCCAACTACCCAAGCTGGGACCGTTTCGTCATCACCTTCAAGAAGAGCCTCGGCTTCCGCTCGCTACAGGATGTGAAGAAGGCGAAATACCCGCTGCAGATGTCGCTCCGCGAGGACCCGACGCATTCGACCCTGGTACTGGTCGATCAGCTCTTCCGCTTCTACGGCATGACCATCGCCGAGATCGAATCCTGGGGTGGCAAGGTCCATACCTGTGGCCCGCCGGGCGACAAGCGCCGGCTCGACGCGCTGCGCGCCCAAACGCTCGATGCCGTGTTCGATGAGGGCATCCGCACCTGGCTCCATGTCGCGCTCGACAATGACTACGTCCCGATCGAGCTCGAGCCCGAGGCTTTCGCGCATATGGGCGCGCTCGGCTGGCGGCGCGTGCTCATTCAGCCGAAGCACTACAAGCAGCTTTCGGGCGATCATCCGTGCATCGATTTCAGCGGCTGGCCGATCTATGCGAGCGCATCGCTGCCCGATGACGCAGCCTATAAGGTGTGCGATGCGATCGCTGCGCGTACCGATGAGATCCCATGGGAAGAGGGCACGACGGCCAAGCAGCCCTTCACCGAGACGGAGGCGACGCCCATGGACGTGCCGCTTCATCCCGGTACCGAGCGTTGGCTGCGCGAGCATCGCTAGTCTTTAGACCCGCTAAACACGCCCTCATGGCAGCCGCACCGCGGCAATCCCGAAATTGGGAATGCCGCGCCCGGCTGCGCCTTCTTGCTTGCACGGAGTCAACGAATCTGCGCATCCTCTTGGCGCGGAAACGTTTTCGGGGGATCCATGTTCAAGCAGAGTTATCGGCTCGCCATCGCGGCCTGCGCCGTCATGGCAGCGATTGGGGGCATCGTTGGCGCAGCGTCGGCGGAAACGCAAATCGAGCGCGGCAAATATCTCGTGACGATCGGTGGCTGCACCGACTGCCACACACCCGGAAGCCTTCTCGGCAAGCCCGATATGGCGCGGTTCCTGGGCGGCTCCGAGGTTGGCTTCGCGATCCCGGGGCTCGGCGTCTTTCCGGGTCGGAACTTGACCCCCGATAAGGAAACCGGGCTCGGGAATTGGACGAGCAAGCAGATCATCACCGCCATCACGACCGGGGTAAGGCCGGATGGCCGCATACTCGCGCCGATCATGCCGTGGCGCGAATTGGCGCATTTGTCGAAATCCGACCAGCTCGCCTTGGTCGCCTATCTGAAGAGCTTGAAGCCGGTGAAGAATGCGGTCGCCGGCCCCTTTGGCCCGGGCGAGACGCCGACGACCTTTGTGATGACGGTCATTCCCGGCAACATTTACGCCAGCATGCCGAAGCCAGGCGGCGCACCGCCGAAATAAACGCGGAATTCTCGCCATTCGGAGCGCGCTCGGGTATCGGCCGAGCGCGCTCCTTTTCTTTTGACGACGCGGGCTCGTCCCATCGACCTCTCCCCATCCCCCGGGCGACCGGGATGGGCAAAGCTCGGCTTGCTTTGCCGATAAAGTTGGTCATAGCGTAACAGCACCGCACGACGTCGACGCAGAAAATTGGCACCCCCACCGTGTGCGACCGTTGGGTCACGGCGTTCGATCAATCGAATCCGAAAATTAAAGGGGAGACGTCAATGACCGACACTCAATCCGACCATGAATGGCGTTCGAGATTAGCAAGGGTCTGTGAGGTTGCGTGCGTGCTCGCCTCGATCGTGCCGGCAATTCCGGCGGCCGCGCGCGCCGACGATGCGCCGGCGCAATCCCGAATGTCGAAACCAGCGAGTTGTGCCGATCTCGCGCGACTAAAGCTGCCCAACACGACGATCACATCAGCGACGGTTCTGCCCGCGGGACCTTTCGCGAATGCCTCCATGGGCGATCCTCTCGCCACGGAAGGAACGACATCGCCGGCGCCGACATGCTCGTCCAATACCGCCTCGCCCGAGCTGCCGACCTTCTGCCGTGTGACCGGCGCCATCACGACACCCGGCGCAGCGGAGCCGATCAATATCGAGGTCTGGCTGCCGCTCGATCATTGGAACGGCAAGTTCGAGGCCGTGGGAAATCACGGCTTCGCGGGCGAGATCGAATACGCCGATATGGGACCGGAGCTCGTCAAAGGCTATGCCGTTGCGGCAACCGATACGGGTCATGCCGGCGCGGCGGCGACGGCCTGGATGCAAAACCATCAGCAGATCGTCAATTACGGCTCGCTCGGCATCCACGAGATGACGGTGAAGAGCAAAACGATCGTGAGAGCCTTCTACGGCAAGTCGCCAAAATATTCCTACTTCAACGGTTGCTCGACCGGCGGCAAGGAAGGGTTGATGGAGGCGCAGCGCTATCCCGAGGATTACGACGGCATCAATATCGGCGGCTCGGCCAACTTCGCGCAGATCCACAATCGCGTCGAGTATGTGTGGAACGGCCAGGTCACCTTCGGCAATGCCGCAACGCCGATCGGGCCGGCAAAAGCGGCGCTCGTCAATGCCGCGGCGGTCGCCGCGTGCGATGCGCGCGACGGCGTCGTCGACGGCGTGATCGACGATCCGCTCACCTGCCCGTTCAAGCCCAGCAGCCTCGTATGCAAGCCCGGCCAGGATCCGAGCACCTGCCTGACGGCGGCCGAAGCCGAGGCGGTCGAGAAAGTCTATGACGGGCCACGCAACCCGCGAACCGGCGAGGAGATCTATCCCGGGCTCGCGCGCGGCACGGAGCTCGGATGGGGCACCGGGACGACGGGCCCGGGCGTCAGCACCGCCGACACGTTCTTCAAGTTCATGGTCTACAACGACCCTAATTGGAATTTCGAGACCTTCGATTTCGACAGGGACCTCATCGCGACCGATGAAAAATTCTCGCCGCTCATCGACGCGATCAATCCCGACTTGCATGCCTTCGAGAGGCACGGCGGCAAGATCCTGCAGTCGCACCTCTGGAGCAGCGTCGTTCACCCGGCGGCCCGCAGCATCGAGTATTACGAGCAGGTCGTTTCGGTCATGAACGGCGGCAAGAAACACCTCGACAATCGAGACTTCGAGGAGACCCAGGACTTCTATCGCCTGTTCATGGCGCCGGGCGGCAGCGGCAGCAAAGGGCCCGGTACCTTCGACTCGCTCCCTGCCCTCGAGCGCTGGGTCGAGCAGGGCATCCCGCCGGACAGCATCATCGCCTCTCACTTCACGGGCACGGCCGTCGATCGCACGCGGCCGCTTTGTCCCTACCCGGCGATCGAGGCTTATAAGGGCAGCGGCAGCATCGACGACGCGGCGAATTTCGAGTGCCGCAATCCGCCGCAGATCGTCAACTATTTCGTCCAGAATGGCCCGGAGATGGATGATCCATTCCCGCCCGGCGATCATCACGAACTCGCTCGCGACAACGATCGGTAGGAGCGAGCGGAAGTCGCGCGGCAGGGGCCCGGCTCAAGCCTAAGCCCCTGCCGCCTTCTTGCGCGACACGGCGTCGCAGTAACCTTAAGCCACGTTGTCCGCATGGCCGAGCGGAGCACACGGATCAGGCAACGCGATCGCGTCTCGCGTGGCGGATGGGAGCGCAGCGGCGGCGTCTCAATACGCTGCGGGAACGCTCGAGAGCATTCGCGCAACGCGTTGAAAAGGCAGGGGTGGCGGAGGGGACAGGATTCGAACCTGCGATAGGGTTTGACCCCTATAACGGTTTAGCAAACCGCCGCCTTCAGCCACTCGGCCACCCCTCCACCGATGAGTGGTGCGACACGGCGTATGCCGAGATCGTTCTACCGGGCGCCTCGGGGGGTGTCAAACACGCCCTTTCTGCGGCGCAATTGGCACAAGATCGGCCGGCTTCTTTACAAGATTTTAAGAGTGTTACCCCGATCATCGTTACCGTAGAAAGCTAGTGGAGGGCGGACATGAACTTGTCCAAGCGTTCGATCGAGATGCTTCTCGATCTGGTCGAGATCAAACTCAGCTACATGGATATTTCGGATCGCGAGGATGCGCGCGATTTGGAGGTTCTCGAGCGGTGCCGCAACGAGCTGCAATCGCTCGACCGCACGCCGGCCGATAATGTGGCCGCTTTCGTGCGGCCGATGCGCCGGCCGGGTCGTCCGCGCACCGCGGCTTGAATTCTTATTTTCAGGTCGCGCTCGCAGCCGCCACGCTAACCCTGCTCGCGCGACCGAGCTTGGCTAAGCGGTCGCGTGAGCCCTCGTCACGGCGGCACTTTCATGCCGCGCTGGACCGCCGGACGCGCGCTGATTGCCGCGAACCAGCGCGCGACATTCGGAAACTCCTGAAGATCGACCAAGTGCCATTCATGGCGCGCCACCCAGGGATAGGTCGCGACATCGGCGATCGAATAATCCCCGGCGAGATAGTCGACCTTGCCGAGCCGCGCATTCAGCACGCCGTAAAGCCGCCGCGTCTCCTTGGTGTAGCGCTCGGCGCCATACGGGTTGGGCTCCTTCACCTGGCGCAGGAAGTGATGCGCCTGTCCGAACATCGGCCCGACCCCGCCCATCTGAAACATCAGCCATTCGATCGTCTCGATCCGCGCCGCCGGGTCGCGCGGCAGAAGCTTGCCCGTCTTCTCGGCGAGGTAGATGAGGATGGCGCCCGATTCGAAGATGTTGATCGGCTTGCCGCCCGGCCCGTCCGTGTCGGTGATCGCCGGGATCTTGGAATTGGGGTTGATGGCGATGTATTCGGGCTTGAACTGGTCGCCCTGTCCGATATTGATCGGATGAAGGTTATAGGGCAGCGCCACCTCCTCGAGCATGATGGAAGCCTTCTTGCCGTTGGGCGTGCCCCAGGTATAGAGCTCGATCATTCCCTTCTCCGTCATATTGCTGCGATAATATGGCGCGATGCGCCGCCACCGTGGCAAGGAGAAAGATGATGCCGGCCCGAATCCATCCGGTGATTCTCTCGGGCGGCTCGGGCACGCGGCTCTGGCCGATGTCCCGGGCCCAATATCCAAAGCAGCTCTTGCCGCTCGTCTCGGAGCGGACCCTGCTGCAAGAGGCGGCGCTGCGCGTTTCGGATGAGGCGCAATTCGCGCCGCCGGTGATCGTCGCCAATGACGAGCACCGCTTCGTCATCGCCGAGCAGCTGCGGCTTGCCGCGGTCAAGCCGCGCGCCATCGTACTCGAGCCCTCGGGCCGCAACACGGCGCCCGCCTGCTGCGTCGCCGCGCTGATGCTCGCCGAGGTCGAGCGCGACGCGCTGATGCTTGTCATGCCGTCCGACCATACGATCGGCGATCTCGCCGCTTTTCAGAAGGCGATCGACTGCGCCGCCGACGCCGCCGCGCAGGGCCGGCTCGTGACCTTTGGCATTACCGCGAGCCGGCCCGAGACCGGCTATGGCTACATCAAGCGCGGCAAAGCGCTGCCCCTCGGCAACGGCGCGTGCGAGGTCGCCGCTTTCGTCGAAAAGCCGGATCGCGCGCGGGCTTTGTCCTGCCTGCAATCGGGCGACTATTTCTGGAACAGCGGCATCTTTCTTTTCCGGGCCGCGCTCTTGCTCGAGGAGCTGGAGCGACTCCAGCCAGCGATGGTGTCCGCATGTAGAGAGGCGCTCGCCCGAGCCAAGCGCGATCTCGACTTTTTGCGGCTCGACAAGGAGGCCTTTGCCACGGCGCCCGCCAATTCGATCGACTACGCCGTGATGGAGCACACACCTCACGCCGCGATCGTGCCGGTGGAGATGGGATGGAGCGATGTCGGCACCTGGGACGCGCTGTGGCTTGTCGGCGACAAGGACAAGGCCGGCAATGTCAAAGCGGGCGATGTCATCGCCGAGGACACGCGCCATTCCTATCTCCGCGCCGAATCCGGTTTGCTCGCGGTGCTGGGCGTCGAGGATCTGGTCGTGATCGCGACCGCCGATGTCGTGATGGTGACCCGCCGCGATCGCGCGCAGGACGTCAAGCAGCTCGTCGCGACGCTCGAGCGTGAACGCCGCGCCGAGCTCATGGCGCATCCGCTCGTCCATCGTCCCTGGGGTACCTATCGCTCGATCCATAATGGCCACCGCGTGCAGGTGAAGCACATCGTGGTGAAGCCCGGCGGCATCCTGAGCTTGCAGATGCATCACCACCGCGCCGAGCATTGGGTGGTCGTTGCGGGAACGGCGAAGGTCACGCGCGGCAATGAGGAGCTGCTGCTGCACGAGAACGAGTCGA
Source organism: uncultured Rhizobiaceae bacterium (assembly GCA_964391905.1). Taxonomy (GTDB): domain Bacteria; phylum Pseudomonadota; class Alphaproteobacteria; order ATCC43930; family CGMCC-115725; genus CAIKMD01. Next base: position 12,283 of record CAYMNX010000711.1, on the reverse strand, counting down.
CCTACATCCCGCTCGGCACCAAGCACCGGCTCGAAAATCCCGGCAAGCTGCCGCTTCACCTCATCGAGGTGCAGTCGGGCTCCTATCTCGGCGAGGACGATATCGTCCGCTTCGAGGATACTTACGGGCGCAGCTGAGCGCGAGGCTAGCCGCGCCGCCGTCGGCCCCTCACCCCGCGAGCTTCTTCTTCAAAAGCTCGTTGACGAGGCCGGGATTGGCTTTGCCTTGCGTTGCCTTCATCACCTGGCCGACGAAGAAGCCGAAGAGCTTGTCCTTGCCGGCGCGATATTCGGCGACCTTGCCCGCTTCCTTTGCCAGCACTTCATCGACCGCTCGCTCGATTGCGCCGGTATCGGTGACTTGGCGCAGGCCCTTCTCCGCGACGATCGCCGCTGCGCCCTTGCCGCTCTCGAGCATCTCGGCGAACACATCCTTGGCGATGCGGCCCGAGATCGTGTTGTCGCTGATGAGGCCGATGAGCTCGCCCAAGGCCTCGGCTTTCACCGGTGACTCCGTGATCGCGAGACCGCGCTTGTTGAGCGCGCCGAAAAGATCGCCCGTCACCCAATTGGCGGCAAGCTTCGCGTCGCGGCCTTTGGCGACAGCCTCGAAATAATCGGCGCTCGCCTGCTCGTCGACGAGAACCGTCGCGTCATAGGGCGTGAGGCCGTACTGCGTGATGAAGCGCGCCTTCTTCGCATCGGGAAGCTCGGGCAGACAGCGCTTCAGATCCGCGACCCACGCCTCCTCCAATTCGAGCGGCAGGAGATCGGGATCGGGGAAATAGCGATAGTCGTGCGCCTCTTCCTTGGAGCGCATCGACCGCGTGATGCCGCGCGCCGAATCAAAGAGCCGCGTCTCCTGGCGGATCGTTCCGCCCTCCTCGATCACTTCGATCTGGCGCCGCGCCTCGTATTCGATCGCCTGCATGACGAAGCGGATCGAGTTCACATTCTTGATCTCGCAGCGCGTGCCGAGCTTGTCGCCGGGCTTCCTGACCGAGACGTTGCAGTCGCAGCGCAGCGAGCCCTCTTCCATATTGCCGTCGCAGGTGCCGAGATAGCGCAGGATCGAGCGCAGCTTCTTGAGATAAGCGCCCGCCTCCTCGGCGCTCCTGAGATCGGGCTCCGACACGATCTCCATCAGCGCGACGCCGGCGCGGTTGAGATCGACGAAAGTTTGCGTTGCATGCTGATCGTGAAGGCTCTTGCCTGCGTCTTGCTCTAAATGGAGCCGCGTGATGCCGATCTCGCGCGTCGAGCCGTCCGGCATGTCGAGCGTCAGCTTGCCCTTGCCGACGACCGGCCGCGTATATTGCGAGATCTGATAGCCCGCGGGCAGGTCGGCGTAGAAATAGTTCTTGCGATCGAACACCGAGACGAGGTTGATCTCGGCCGCGAGGCCGAGCCCCGTCTTCACCGCCTGCTCGACGCAGTGCTTGTTGATGACCGGCAGCATGCCGGGGAAGGCCGCATCGACGAACGAGACTTGGGTGTTGGGCTCGGCACCGAAATCGGTCGCGGCGCCCGAGAAGAGCTTCGCCTGCGAGATCACCTGCGCATGGACTTCGAGCCCGATAACGACTTCCCAATCGCCGGTCTCGCCTTTGATGAGCGACATCAGCCCCTCCCCGCGATGAAGGCCGGCGCGGCCGTGAATTGCGCCGCCTTCTCGATCACCTCGCCGACGCGCAAGACGGTCTCCTCGTCGAAAGCGCGGCCGATCACTTGGAGCCCGAGCGGCAGCCCGTCGCTCGATAAGCCCGCGGGCACGGAAATGCCGGGCAATCCCGCAAGGGATGCCGTGACGGTGAACATGTCGCAGAGATACATTGCGATCGGATCATCGACTTTCTCGCCGATCGCAAACGCCGGCGAGGGCGTGGTCGGCGTGAGCAACACATCGCAGCTCTCATAGGCCTTGTCGAAATCCTTCGCGATCAGGGTGCGTACCTTCTGCGCCTTCAGATAATAGGCATCGTAATAACCGGCGGAGAGCACATAGGTACCGATGAGGACGCGCCGCCGCACCTCGGCGCCGAAGCCTTCGGCGCGCGTCGCCTCATACATGTCATCGAGACTCTCGCCCGGCACGCGCAAGCCGAAGCGCACGCCGTCATAACGCGCGAGATTCGATGACGCTTCCGCCGGCGCGATGATGTAATAGGCGGGGAGCGCATATTTGGTCATTTTGAGGCTGACCTCGACGGGCACGGCGCCCGCGGCTTTGAGCCAGTCGATGCCGCGCTGCCACAGCGCCTCGATCTCAGCCGGCATGCCGTCGAGGCGATATTCGTTTGGAATGCCGATCCTCAAGCCGCGGATATCGCCGGTGAGCGCTTTCTCGAAATCGGGCACCGGCACCGGCGCCGAGGTCGAATCCTTGGGATCGTGCCCCGCCATCGAGCGCAGCATGATCGCGGCATCGCGCACGCTGCGCGTCATCGGCCCCGCCTGATCGAGCGAGGAAGCGAAAGCGACGATGCCCCAGCGCGAGCAGCGGCCATAAGTCGGCTTGAGGCCGACAATGCCGCAGAACCCCGCGGGCTGGCGAATCGAGCCGCCGGTATCGGTGCCGGTCGCGCCGAGCGCGGCGCACGCCGCCACCGCCGCCGCAGAGCCGCCGGAGGAGCCGCCTGGAACCAGCGGGCGATTATCGCCCTGCCGCCGCCACGGATTCTCGACGCTGCCGAAGGCGCTCGTGATATTGGAGGAGCCCATCGCGAATTCGTCGAGATTGGTCTTTCCCAGCATCACCGCGCCGTCGCGCCAGAGCTGCGCCGTCACGGTCGATTCATAAGGCGGCTTGAAGCCCTTTAGGATGCGCGAGCCGGCGGTCGTTTGCACATCCTTGGTGCAGAAGAGATCCTTGATCGCGAGCGGCAGGCCCTCGAGCGGCCGCGCTTCGCCCTTCGCCAATCGCGCATCGCTGTCCGCGGCCATGGCCAGCGCCTTCTCGGGCGTCTCGCAAACGAAGGCATTGAGCGGCCGCGCTGCTTCGACGGCGCGGATATGCGCTTCGGCGAGCTCCCTCGCGGAGAATTTCTTGGCGATCAGCCCGTCGCGCGCTTCGCCAAGGCCAAGCTCGGTAAGGCTCGTCACTCCACCACCTTGGGCACGGCGAAGAAGCCGCGCGCCGTCTGCGGTGCATTCGCCAGAAGCTGATCGCGAATACCGCCATCCGTCACGACATCCGCGCGCATCGGTAATTTCATATGCGCGACGCTCGTCATGGGTGCGACGCCGCTCGTATCGATCTCGTTGAGCTGCTCGATCCAGGTGAGGATCTGCGAGAGCTCCCCGGCCAGCCGCGTCTGCTCTTCCTCGGTCACCTTGATGCGTGCCAAAGCGGCGATCCGCGCCACGGTGGCCTTGTCCAATGCCATGTTGTAGTTGTCTCCTCGTCTGCGGCGACGGCAAGCCGCGTGAATCCGTCTACCATCGCCCATGCCCCTCTGCAACCCCAGCGATCTGAAGCCCTTGCTCGCGAAAGACGCGCGTCTTTTGGGGCTCGATGTCGGCACCAAGACCATCGGCATGGCGCTCTCCGACACAACGCTGATGATCGCAACGCCCTTCGATACCATCCGGCGCACCCGCTTTCGCGACGATGCGCAGCGCATCCTCGCGGCGATCGCGCAGCACGGCGTCGGCGGCATCGTCATCGGCCTGCCGCTGGCGCTCGACGGCAGCGACAGCCCGCGCACCCAGGGCGTGCGCCAATTCGCAAAGAACCTCCTCGCGCATACCGATCTGCCGCACGTCTTCTGGGACGAGCGGCTCTCCACCGTGGCCGTCGAGCGCCAGATGATCGCGGGCGACCTCTCCCGCGCGCGCCGCGCCCAGCTCATCGACAAGGCCGCGGCGGCCTACATCCTCCAAGGCCTGCTCGATCGTCTCGCCCACGGCGCCCGGCCCCTGTAATTCCTCGGAAAATTGGCTTCGTTCGGTAATTTTTAGAAATTGGCACCCCTGAAGGCAGCGGCGGCGGTCGAACGTTTACACCATACATATGGGCTGCATGGCGCGGCATATCAAGAATTCCGCTTGCTTTTTCCCAACCATAATGTACGCTCATAACGTACAATCCCGCTACCCAAGGACCTTGCCGCCGCGCCCGGATGAGGGCGAGGCGACCCCATTTGACCTTGCGAGAGAGCGAAGCTGCCATGATCCATCCCCTTTCCATCGCTCCCACCATCACCCTCAACATCACGATCGCGATCGGACTGACGCTGACCGTCTCAGGCACCGCGCTGGGGCTTATCCTCCACCGCCTCCGCCGCCCGCGCGGCGCGCAGCGCCGGCCGCGCTCGCGCTGGCGCATCGACTATGAATCGCCGACCGGCCTTGCCCTTCGGATCAGCAATGTGCCGCCGGACGCTGAGCGCAGCGGCGAGGACGTAAGCGCCGCGGCCTGCCCTCCCTCTCCCAACCGCCTTGAACGGCGGATCGCCCAACCCCACGTGCAAATAGAACGGCGTTGAAGCCGGTATATCGATGATTGTGGGAGGAGAGGATGGCGACGATCCGCAATCCAGTCGAATGGGGCTTGGACCAGGTACGACATGCGGCCCAAGGCGTGGGTTCCGCAGCCCGCGGCGTTCATCATGTGCAGGAGCAGTCGCATTCGCCGCGCCCCGAGGTAAGGCGAATTGGTGTTGCCGATCTCAAAGACGCGCTTGTCGCGGGGTTCGAGGATTTCGGCGCCTATCGCACCGACGTCATCTTTCTCTGCGTCTTCTATCCGCTGGTCGGCCTCGTCCTTGCGAAACTGGCCTTCGGCTCCGGCATGCTGCCCCTCGTCTTTCCCCTGACCACCGGCTTCGCGCTGGTCGGGCCGGTCGCTGCGATCGGGCTCTATGAGATGAGCCGGCAGCGCGAGCGGGGTGAGGAGGTGAGCTGGGCCACGGTGTTCGAGGTCACGCGCGCGCCGTCCTTCGCCGCGATCGTGATGTTGAGCCTGACGCTCGTTGCGATCTATGTCGTCTGGCTCGTCGTCGCCTGGATGATCTACGGCTCGACCATGGGCGCAGCGCCGCTCGGCCCGATCGCGCCCCAATCGATCGGCGGCTTCGTGCGCGACGTGTTCACGACCAAGGCCGGCTGGGTGATGATCGCCGTCGGCTGCGGCGTCGGCTTCCTCTTCGCCCTCCTCGTCCTCGCCATCGGCACGATCTCGTTTCCGATGCTCGTCGATCGCGATGTCGGGCTCGATACAGCGATTGCGACCTCGCTGCGCGTGTTCCAGGAAAATCCCGGCACCATGGCGCTATGGGGCCTGACCGTCGTCGGCGGTCTGGTGATCGGAACGGTCCCGTTCTTCCTCGGCCTCATCATCGTGCTGCCGGTGCTGGGTCATGCGACCTGGCATCTCTATCGTAAGGTGGTCGCGTATTGACGGAGCAGGATGAAAATCGCGCAAGGGCACGGCGCCGTCCCGATAAATACGACTTTATCGGGATGGCGCTCCTCGCCTTCGTGCTGGCGCTCGTCATTGCGCATTTCGTCGTGCCGGACACGCTTCCGCCCGAGCCTTGAGGCAGCAACAATCGCGTCCGCTGGCGGGATTCGTCAATCGCTACTCGACCACGACTTACGGCCTCCGCCTTGACGGCCGTGTGGTTCCTACTTCGACTCTCGAATGGAGTGGCCGCTTTTAGCCGCGTCGTCGCGCGGCCGCGCCAAGATTGTCTATCCCGCGCGATGCCAGCCGCGCCTTAGGTTCTCATCCCGCGAAGCGACCGGTGCACCCTGCCACCCCTCATCGACGCTCAGCGCGCCGGCTCCGAAAGCTGCGACGTAGAGCATGCCGCCCATCATCGACAGATGGCCGAAGAAGGCTGCTGCCTCGACACCCCGCGCCGCCGCCGGCATCGTCCAGTAGGCGTGAAAGATGAGCGCGAGCGTCAAGGTGTAAACGAACAAGATCAGCCCGGCGAGGCGTGCCTGCCAGCCGAGGACCAGCATCAAGCCGGCGCCCAGCTCGACGATGATCGCGCCGAAGACCAGAAGATTGGCGAACGGAACGCCATGGCTTGCCATCATGGCGACCGTCCCATCAAGGGCGCCAATTTTGTTGATGCCACCCCGAAGGAAGATGAGCGCGAGCAAGATCCGGCCGACCAACGGTATCCCTCTCAGTACCCACTCCATCACAACTCCTCCCAAGCTTTCGAGCGAGAACCCGGGTATAGCAAGAAGGTTCAAGAAGCGTCGCCGCACTCACGAAGAGATGAGAGCTCGGTTTCACACACTCTTGATCGGCAACAGCGAGGCCGGGCACAATATGGCGAACGGTGCGGGCCCGCACCGCCAACATGTGCGAGAGACCCATGAAACTTTATTTTTCGCCCGGCGCCTGCTCGTTATCGCCCCACATTGCCCTGCGCGAGGCCGGCTTGACCTTCGAGCTCGAACAGGTCGATCTGCGCAGCAAGGTCGTGAAATCGGGCGGCGATTTTCGCCGCATCGCCCCCAAAGGCCAGGTTCCCGTGCTGCAGCTCGACGACGGCGAAATCCTCACCGAGGGACCGGCGATCGTGCAATATATCGCCGATCAGAATCCCGCCGCCGGTCTTGCGCCCGCGACCGGCACGATCGATCGCTATCATTTGATGGAATGGCTCAATTTCATCACCTCCGAGCTACACAAGAACTATTCGCCGCTCTTCAAGCCGACAACGCCCGACGAGTATAAGAAGGGGGTGCGCGAGGCGCTGGCCGAGCGCTACGCCATTCTCGACGCGCGCCTGGGCGGACGTCCCTATCTCATGGGCGATCGCTTCACCGTGGCCGATGCCTACGCTTTCACCGTGTCGCGCTGGGGTGCGATCGTGAAGTTCGATCTCGCGCCCTGGGCCAATGTCGTGGCCTTCATGGAGCGCATGCGCGCGCGGCCGAAAGTGCAAGAGGCGATGGCGGCCGAAGGCATCCACAAATAACGCTATCGCCGCAGCTGGCGCTGTTCAGCCGTCGTAATGGACGGCGAGCCACACGGTCGCCTCCGCCGCGTCGGTCCATTCAACGCGGTGTCGGCAGTTCGCGGGGATGTTGACGTAATCACCGGCCGCCAGGACGAGCGGCGCCCTCTCGCTCGCGAAGGACAGCGCCGCGCGCCCTTGCAACAGGATCACCCATTCGGCGCGGTCCTGGCACAGCCATTCGCCGGCCGGCGTCGCCTGCCCGGTCGAGACGATGCGCTCGATCGAGAGAGACGGCGCCGAAACGAGCGGCAGGAATTCCTCCGCGTCGCGCTTTCCACCAAGCCCGCCATAGATGTTGCCGCGCCGCTGCATCGCTCCTCCTCCGCCGCTCGCAACGGCGATGATGCGGGCGCCGCCGCGGCGCCGCAACGCGTCACTGCTTCGGGATGACCAGCAGCAGGTTGGAGACGAGCCCCGCAAGGCGCACGCCGCGCAGCCGCGGCGACGCGGTACCGAGGCTCTTGCTCATGGCCCGCAATTCGCCGGCGCTCAGGAGGTTGAGATTCTCCTCGGCGGCAAAGAAATCCTTGCCGAGGCGGATCAGGAGCTTGCGAAAGAGCGGCTTGGGCAGCCAGTGAACCAGGGGCAGGACGGTGTGGAATTCCACTGGGAACCAGCGATTGGGCGTCGTCAGAAACACGCCCTTGCGCGCGACACGAAACGCCTCGGCGATGAAGGCGCGCTGCTGCGCCGCATTGCCGACATGCTCGAGCACCGCGCTCGAATGCACATAGTCGAAGGCGCGATCGACGAAGGGCAAGCGGCGACCGTCGCCCGTGACGAATTTGAGGCCGGGATGCGCCGCTTCGAGAAAAGCGGCCCCGTCATCGATGCCAAGGGCGGTGATACGATGCTTGAAGGGATACCATGCCTCGAAATAGTTGGAATGATCGTAGGAGCGGTCGCTGGTGGCGCCGATATCCAAAACCGTATCGTTCGGCCCAAGGCCGAGATCGAGAAACGCCTCGTACATTTTCCGCCGCTGCATGCCGGCGATGCGAACGGGCAACGAATCGGGTGCGGCAAGATTGTATTGGGCGTTGGGCGAATTCACGAGACGAGGCTCCTCGGTTTTGTCCATCGGTGCGTAACCGAGGATTGCGGCCAAGGGTTCCGGCCGGGCGCGACGACAGCGCCAGTCTCGAAGCGGTTGGCGATTTTCGGGAGACGCCGCTGCGCCGCAATGTCAACGACGCCTTCTAGTGCGGATCGGATCGCGCGCCGTCATCGGCCAGCGTCTGGTTCGCGATATCGAGAACCAGCTGCCGTTGATCCGGCGTCAATACGTATTCGTAAATCACCGCCTGATTCCGAGACGCTTGCGCGACCCCGGCGGAGGCCGCGACACCATATAGGATGTAAGCGGCGATGGGATCGCGCGGCACGCCGACACCCGCATAATCGCACCACGCCAGCAACTCGATAGCGCGGCCGTTACCGGTATTGGCAAGCGTATGCAGTCGCGCCAGCTCCTGCGGCGATGGATGGCCCGCCTCGATATGCGTCGCGATCTCCGCGATCGGATCATGCGGCGCCGCGCCGAGCGGTGCGAGCAAAACCGGCGCCGGTTGCGGTTGCGGTTCCGGCAGCAGTGGCGGCGCGTCCTGCGCGGCGCGCGCGGTCTCTTTCCGCTCCTTGGTCGCCGGCATTTCGGTCGTGTCGCCACAGATCGCGGCGGCATCATCGAGGCACCGGAATCTTCCTTCGAGGCTGTAGAGATCGGCATGGGCCGGCGCGACGGCGCGGCCGAGCGCGATCATCGCCAGCGCGAGCGCGGCCCCAGCAAAGTGCGGTGCTATGCGAGTGCTCACCATTGCTCTCTCGCCTTTGCGGCGGTCATCGCCGACGCGACGCGCTGCCGATGGCCGATCCTCGGAGAGCAAAAGCCGGGCCATCGCCGCGGCGGCAAAAAGCCGAGCAAAACCGTGGCTGGCCGCGGCGCGAGATCGCGCCATTGCGGGCAATTTCCTGCCGGTAAGGAAAATTTTGCCGGCGCGAGAACGGCCGGGCCGACGCCAGGGGCTCGATATCAGCGCCTACTACCGCGACCGTCCGGTGCGCCGCCGCGGCGGCGCGTTGCCGAACATGCAAAGCACAGCAAAAATCCCGAGGCAACTCGCGAAGAGCAAGCCGGTCCCGGGCTCTTGAATGGCGAGAAGCGTAAATCCGGGCGCCTCGAGATCAGTGAGCGCGATCGTCGCGCCAAAATCACGCGAGGCGAAAAAGGACGCGGTCGAATTTTCGAGGTCGATCGGTCCCGGATGAAATGTCGCGATATCGGTGTCGCTGAAGAAACTGCCCGGCGGCCCCGCCAAGGTCAGCAAGGCGCTGTGAAGCGGTTGAAGAACATCGGGCGCCAATCCTATCGTCTGGCCGCTGGCACTTTCCGATAAAGTAACTCCAGCGCCGAATTCGGTGCCGAAGCTGACGGTCATTCCCACCGCATTGAAGGTGAGCGAGATCACTGTCGGATGGGGCGGCGTATAGAGATAGCCCGTCGAAACCACGCCATCGGCGTTGCTCGTTCCGGATAGATCGGGGCTCAATGCGCCTGCGAGATCGAGGCTGAAGCTTCCGGTCACCACCGAGCCGTCGAAATTTGCAGCGCCCGGACCGACGCCGATATGCGAGCTTTCCGCGATGCCGGTGAAAGTACCGGTAATAATGGATGCGTCAGCTTGGGGCACCATCAGCAGCGCAACGAGGCCGCACGCAGCGACAATCGATTTCATGTTGATTTGTCCCCCTGAAGAATTTTCAAAACCGCAGCATCGTCGCGCGCGAGAGGCGCATGGCGTCACGCTCGCTCAACGAGGCAAAGATGACGAAGCGATTGGATGCGGCCGAAACCTGTTGCGGCACAAAGCCCCCTCTCGCACAGATGCGAGCCGGCTTGCCTGTGCGCCCCCGATGGTTCAAACGAATTGATGAAGGAGCTGCCTGCAACGGTCCTGGCAATATCGTGGCCCAGGACGATGTCGCGACCTTACCGCCCAAAGAATGCCATGAGCAAGACAATTCGCCGCGGCTAGCGGCTCGCGCCGACGGCACGCGTGGCGCAACGTCAAACGACATCCTTCTTTGCCGATGCGACATTTGCGCAAAGAAGGCGGCACGCCTGCCCCTTACTCGCGCCGCCTTGCGTGTCGAGCCGTCGCCCTGCGTCGCGCATCGTCTTGCCGGGATGCGGGTCCGCGCCTATAGTGCCGTTTTTAATGACCACCGCGCTGCCGCCCCTCGCCTTTCCCCATCGCCATCTCTTGGGCATCGAGGGACTTTCGCCCGACGACATCACCGGGCTCCTCGACCGCTCCGAGACCTATATCGAGCAGAATCGCCAGGCCGATAAGAAGCAATCGAGCTTGCGCGGCCGCACCATCATCAACCTCTTCTTCGAAAGCTCGACTCGGACGCGCACTTCCTTCGAGCTGGCGGGCAAGCGCCTCGGCGGCGATGTCATCAACATGTCGGCGCAATGGAGCTCGATCAAGAAAGGCGAGACCCTCATCGACACGGCGATGACCCTGAATGCGATGCATCCCGATGTCCTCATCGTGCGCCATCCCGAATCGGGCGCGGTGCAGCTTTTGTCGGAAAAGGTCGACTGCGCCGTGATCAACGCCGGCGACGGCATGCACGAGCATCCGACCCAGGCGCTGCTCGATGCGCTGACCATTCGCCTGCGCAAGGGCCGGCTGCAGGGCCTCACCGTCGCGATCTGCGGCGATGTCGCGCATAGCCGCGTCGCGCGCTCCAACATCCTCCTCCTCAACACCATGGGCGCGCGGGTGCGGGTGGTGGCGCCGCGCACCTTGCTGCCGGCCGAGGCGGAGCGCCTCGGCGTCGAGGTCTTCTGCGACATGGCGCAGGGGTTAAAAGACGCCGACATCGTCATGATGCTGCGCCTGCAATTGGAGCGCATGCATGGGAGCTTTGTGCCGTCCCTGCGCGAATATTTCCACTTCTTCGGCCTCGATTATCAGAAGCTCGAAGCGGCCAAGCCCGACGCGCTCATCATGCATCCGGGGCCGATGAACCGCGGCGTCGAGATCGATACCGAGGTTGCCGACGATATCGACCGCAGCGTCATCCGCCAGCAGGTCGAGATGGGCGTCGCCGTGCGCATGGCGTGTCTCGAGGCGCTGAGCCAAGAGACGCGCAACATCCCGCCTGCCACATGATGAGGCGCAACCGATGACCGCGCGCACCCTCTTCGCCAATGCGCGACTCCTCGATCCCGCGCGGGGCATCGATCGCAAGGGCGAGCTCCTCGTCGAGGATGGCAAGATCGCCGCCACCGGCGAGCGGTTGCCGCGCGCGGATGCGGAGCTTGTCGATTGCGGCGGGCATTGCCTTGCGCCCGGCCTCGTCGATATGCGCGTGCAGCTGCGCGAGCCGGGGGATGAGCATCAGGAGACGATGGCGACGGGCGGGGCCGCCGCGGCCGCGGGTGGCATCACCACCATGGTCGCGCTTCCCAACACCGACCCCGTGATCGACGAGCTTGCGCTCGTCGAGTTCGTCGCGCGGCGCTCACGCGATGTCGGTCTCACCCGCATCCGCACCTACGCGGCGGCGACCAAGGGCCTGCGCGGCAAGGAACTGACCGAGATGGGGCTTTTGGCGGGCGCCGGGGCGCTCGCCTTCACCGATGGCGTCACCGCGATTGCCGATGCGGTGGTGATGCGGCGCGCGCTCTCCTACGCGACGACTTTCGATCTCCTGGTGATGCAGCATCCCGAGGAGCCGCGGCTGGCCGAAGGCGGCGCCATGACCGAAGGCGAGATCGCGACGCGATTGGGTCTTCCCGGCATCAACCCTGCCGCCGAGACCATCATGATCGAGCGCGACCTGCGCCTCGTCGAGATCACCGGCGCGCGCTATCACGCGGCGCACGTCTCGACCGCCGGGGCGATCGAGGCGATCCGTCGCGCCAAGGCGAATGGCCTCTCCGTCACCTGCGATACGGCGCCGCATTATTTCGCGCTCAACGAAACCGCGGTCGGTGACTACCGCACCTTCGCCAAAGTCTCGCCGCCCTTGCGCCGCGAGGAAGATCGCCGCGCCGTGGTCGAGGGCTTGCGCGACGGCACGATCGACGCGATCGCGAGCGATCACGCGCCGCAGGATCAGGAATCGAAGCGCCTGCCCTTCGCATCGGCGGCCAGCGGCATCGTCGGTCTCGAGACCTTGCTGCCGCTTGCGCTCGAGCTTTACCACAATGGCCATGTGCCGCTCTTGCGCGTGCTCGCGGGCTTGTCGCAGCGGCCCGCCGAGATCCTGCGCCTGCCCGCCGGA
>CAYMNX010000710.1:0-6338 GCA_964391905.1 uncultured Rhizobiaceae bacterium | reverse complement strand
TTGTGACGTGGGATTTAGATGCGCGGAGGGTTTCAACGATATAAGCCGCGAATACGACAATGCAGCAAGAGCTAAAGAAGAAGCAGGGGGCGACCGATGATCTCGGCATTTAAACGAGGGTTGGCGGTCAGCTATAGTTCTTTTACGAGCGCGCGAAGTACGCTGCTCGCTCAGTTGTTGATCGTAGCGCTTATTGGAGCAGTTACGATTGCCGGCTTAAGCTATGTGGAGAGGCATGAAGGCAGAGTTGCGGTTGCAGATTGGATGCAGTGACGATGTGATCCCCAGGGCGAGATGCTTGTCGCCGACCGTAAGAGGCGGTCGGAAATCCATCGCAACGCAGCGTAGACCAAACCCGTATCGGCTAGTCGTCGAGCGCGGCGCTTCGACAGGATCCCGGCTCCGGGCCGAAGCCGCGGCAATGCACAAACTTTATCGGCGAACTCGGACGCAACAACCGAGTAATTCACGTCAGCATTTTAATTCAAGGTGGAGGGATATGATGGCTATTGGAACAGTGAAATGGTTCAACACCCAAAAAGGCTATGGCTTCATTCAGCCTGATGGGGGCGGTGCCGATGTGTTCGTGCACATCTCGGCGGTCGAAAGGGCCGGGTTGAGCGGCTTAATAGACGGGCAGAAAATTGCATTCGACGAACAGCGCGACCCAAAGCGCGGAAAGACCTCCGCCGAAAATCTGAGGTCGGTTTAATGGCCAGATGGTCAAAACCTAAAGCACAAGCCGAGATCAAGCTTCCGCCACTTACGACAGAAAAGGATCTCGCCACAAATTGGCATAAAACCAATACAGACGACGCTAAGCCTGAGCAGCCTTGGACGGTGACTTGGGACACCAGCCGGAAACCGGACGCGTTCAATACCGCCCGCCACAAAACTGAAGGAGAAGCTATGGATTGTGCGCGAAGATTCTTGAGATTGGGCTGCGTTGTCTATTCGATCAAGGATGGCTCGGGGTCTGAGGTGATGAACGAGTCCGAAATTTACGAACGGTTCAAGCCAGCATCTGCCGACGTGGCAAGCCTGCCGTAGCGTTTTTCTTCGCGAACGAGCATGGCTTCGGCGTGGGTCGAGTCCCAGTCCGATGTCAAGCTTATGGACGTTGTGCACCATGCATCGAGGCGCCCGAATATTGGGTGAACGAGAACGTTGCGCGGGCGACACGTTCAACAAGAGGCGCCGCTTCGACATGCACGACAAGATACTTTGGCCGGCGGCCAAACGGATTTTCCCGAGACACTGAGAGCTGCTGTGGCGGACTCTCCTATCGAGCGACATCTGGCGGCGTGCACGAAACAGTGGAGGACGGTAAAAATATGTGGTGGTCTATCGGAGCGGACGACGAGTGGAAGTCAGGATGCCGTTGATCTTTCCGCGACAAATCCGCGGCTGGGATATGAGAAGAAACACCATCAACTTTCTGGGCGAGGAAGATGGGAATGCCGCGTCCTGCGCCATATCGATGGAAGCATTGATAGAGCATTTCGGCGCCCGCAAAAGCACCAAGCAAGCCTGCCTTGCCGCTTTCGATCGTTGGCGCGCTGCGATTGAGCGGAAAGCCAGCGACAAATACGACACTCAAGCTGCCAAAGGGTCCGTCCTTTTGCGCACCGACGACTTTCCCTGAAGCCGAGCCTGGCGATGGCAGTGGCGAAGTCGGGATTGATCTCCCGATCCGAAATCGCCTGAAAAGAAAGGGACCTGAAGCGGGTTACGATCAGTAGCCCAAGCGCTCCATGCGCTTGCGCATAGCCTTGCGATAGCGCCGCACGCCTTCCGCTTTTTCGCGTGCCCGCCGTTCAGATGGTTTCTCGTATCGACGATGCAGCTTTACCGCGCGAAGGATGCCTTCCCGCTGCATCTTCTTCTTGAGTACGCGCAACGCGCCATCGATATTGTTGTCTCTTACGAATACCTGCATGCTATCTCTTGGCTTTAGAGGCTACCGACCCACGATGGTCGGCGAGTTTCAACGGTTCGGGCCTCAAGATGCGCTGTACCGGGCTCATAGAGGTGGATCTGAGGCGGCGCCGTTCGGCATCACTGGCACGTCGTTCATATTCTGCCGCTAAGCGCATCATCATATTGCAATCGCAGCTATCCGGCATCTGCGACGCATTCTGACGCAACTCCCGTGCGGTCTCCCGCATGCCATCGGGAGAATTTTTAGCTCGTTCGGACGCCCTGCGAAATGCCGCATCCATTACCTTGCGCCGCTCGGCTTCTGTCGCCAACTCTTGGGGTGTCATGAAAACGCGCGGTAAACCGCTCGTGCTACAGCGATCGCTAAGGGCATGACGACAGGCGGCACGATCCAGGAGGACATGAGCGCGACTCCGTTAGAGGCGGGAGCGCTATGTCTCTCAGTCGGTATATGCCAGAATAGCAACCGATGCTGTAGAAATAGCTTTCTTTGCGGCTTTTAGCAAGGCGCCGTGACAGTTCGCGGCTCAAAACGTTGTACCGGGATCGAGCCACAGGGGGGCTTAACACGATAGTCTAGCCAACGCCGATGTGCCATCCCTGCAAGCAGGATCGTCCTTTCCGGGATCGCGAGGTTATCGCGAAAGCTGAGGGAGATTTGCGAAGGCGACAAGCAACACGAGCATTAAAGCTGCTCCAAGCGGGCAGTGAAGCGCGAGCAAGAGCGCCTTCGGCGTTTAAAAGCGAGAAACGAGAAGGTTGAGCGGCGGCGGAGATCAGAATGGCATTGCTTGTTTGAGAGACAAGGGCCTCGATGTGGTCCGCCCCTCGGCTTCCACTTGTATTAACGCGTAATGAGGGCCACATTCTGTCTATCGTCAGCAGTACCCCCAGGCGCTGACGGCTGAGAGAGACTCAAACCCAGCGAAATCAAGGGTAGTCCGCGCTCCCGCCTGCGTCAGACCAGGAGGTGCGTATGGCTCAGCACTTCACACACATATTGATCGTGGATGATGATGCAGATGTTTGCGGCGTCATTTGCGCCATGCTCGAAGAGACCGGGTATCACACTTCTAACGCCAAGAATGCGGCCGACGCACGCTTTATCCTGGATAGAGAGAGCGTCGATTTATTGGTCACGGATGAATGGATGGTTGGCGAAGCCGGGAACAGTCTAGCAAATTACGCCGCCTCTCTTGGGATCCCCGCCTTGCTAATATCCGGCCACGAGGCCAGCGTCGAAGAATTTGAACGTGGTTCTCGTCTCTTCCTACGAAAGCCATTTCACCTGGAAGACTTGTGGCGCAAGGTAGTTGAGGCTTTAGGGCAGCCGAAAGGCGACGCCGATGAAACTGGGATTGCTTCAGGTGTACGGTGCAGTTAGCGAGGCAGATGATCAGATGTGCTCCACCGCATCCCATGCGCCCTCGGAATCCTGGGCGGTCGGGCACTTGATCAGCGCGAAGCGCGCTGATCGATCAGCAATTCAGAGTCGGAGCATCAAATGGAAACCCGGCGCATGATCGAGGATCGCGTTGAGCGGTATCGCTCGCTGCTGCGAACCACGCTTGATCGATCTTCCCAAGAGGTTCTTCTCAAACGGATTGAGATAGACGCCGCAAAGATCCATCAACTGAAGCGTGCCGAAGCTGAGAGGGATCGAAATCGCTGGCTCCGTTAGCCAGAGGAACGTCAACACGGCGAGAATTACAGAAGGACTGCAGGATAGCCGCCAAGAATTGTGGCTCCACATGGTCGAAAATCATTCACAGCGATGGCCGGGGTGCTTTGAGCATCGCTGAGAAAGGAAGTAAGTTCAGATGACCGTTAATAACCCACGTCTAATCGAAAATCGAATTGCTGATTTGCGCGACCGGATGAGAAGGACGCTTGACCGCACGAAGCTTCCACTGCTCCGGCAGGAACTCATGGAAGAGATCGCCAAGCTCAAAAATGTCGGCGGTGTGGATGCGAGCGACGCTTAAGCGAACGACGATTGCCGACCGAGCGCGGTGACGTGACGATATTGTCGTTCCGCGAACTTTTAACAAATTTCAGGTGCAGTCATGCACTGGCGAAAAAATATCGGATGAACTTCTGAAGGCTATCGCTTCTATTTGTAGGCTTACTAATTGCTGCTGCAGGAGCAATAGTCTGATTCTGGCTCTCCGAACTGCAACTCGAAGCCCCATTTCGCGTGCACTGTAAGACTCTCCAAAGTCGATGCCGGCTTGTGGGATCTCATAAAACACAAGGTGAACCGATCCTTGACTTAATCCTGCTCCGGGCTCGG
This sequence comes from uncultured Rhizobiaceae bacterium, assembly GCA_964391905.1. Lineage (GTDB taxonomy): Bacteria > Pseudomonadota > Alphaproteobacteria > ATCC43930 > CGMCC-115725 > CAIKMD01. The sequence goes on along the minus strand of CAYMNX010000710.1, from coordinate 2,104 downwards.
TATCGGAATGGACCTCGTTGGTTCCATTACTGCAGACCGGCGGACTGTCCGGCATCGGGCAAAACGTAGACGGTGATAGTCCAGAAATGAAACGCCGCGCCCGCCATAACAAAGAGATGCCAAAGAGGATTATGGAAGGCAAAGCGATGCCAGCGATAGGCTAGTATACCGAGCGTAAAAGCTGCGCCGCCGATGAGAATGAGGCTGACGCCCATCGGTCCAACTGTCTCGATAAGCGGACGCGACCAAGCGACGCCGAGCCAACCCATCGCGAGGTAGAGAGGAATTGAAAATCGATGCAGCCTGCGAATCCAGAATAAACGGGCGAGAATGCCGATGAATGCCAAAGCCCACTCGATTGCCACCAGTGATGCGCCGCCCCGATCGCGAAGCGCAATTAAGCCGAAGGGGGTGTAGGTTCCTGCTATAACCAGGAAAATGGCACAATGGTCGAGGGTCGCGAGAATCCAATTCCGCGCCCAACGCCGAGTTCCGTGGTAGGCAGCCGAACTTCCAAAAGCGAGCACCAAGCTGCTGCCATAGATGACAAAAGGGACCGCCATTCGCCCGTCTTTTCCAAACGGCGACCTCCACACAAGAGCAGCTATGCCAGCAGCGCTGGCGATTGCGGCCAATCCATTCAAAACAGCGCTCGCGCAGTTCGCTTGTCGCACTTTTCTGGATCTTTCGTCGCCCGCACCGCTCATATCGGATGTACCTCGGTTAGTGACGCATTCCATTGGCCGAGGGACGGGCCGCTCGTGCCAGAATTCCTAGTGGACTAAAAATCCGCGATCCTTCTCGGTAGAGAGTTGAGGACCGCAGATGCGCCGTAACTTGTCAGTTTTCTGGGTAGCGCCAGAAGCGCCGCCGCACAATTAGCCGGTAACCTTCATAGCATGAAGGAGGCATTGGCGAGCGCTTGTTCGAATTTGATCATCGATGAACCAATACGTCGGGAGATATGCCGATATCTGACACCTGATGCCCTGCCAGCACCGTATAATGATGCTCCGCAGCGCGGTGTTGGCCTTTCGGCAACGGGATGCCATATTCAGAACATGGCTCAATTGCATCCCCACGCCGCCGCCACGTATCGCGTCATCCAACGACCGGACATGTCCTTCGTGGCCGAGGTCAACATCCCCGGGCAGAATCCCGCCATCGTAACCGGCTTTTCGACAGAAGCTCTCGCCGAGGCTTGGATCGCCAAGCACAAGCGCGAAGTCGAAGATTATCAGCCCGGATGGCGGGGTCGCCAAAAGAAAAGGCCGCAATGACCTGGCGTGACGATCAAGCTCTATGAGCTTGCCGACATCGTGCGGTTATTGATGCCTATAAGCGTGCCAGGAAGTGCAGACCGGTTCAGTTTCAAACTGACCGCACCACCCCGCCTTTCGGTGCCCGCTCGGCCGCGGGGCTTCTGGCCGCTTCAGTCCCCAGGGCTTGGACGGATAGCCGGTTTCCTCTAAAACAAGGGGCCCGCCCCCAGTTGCGTAGAGTCCCCATGGCTTCTTTGCCTCGATCGGTCAGCGACACTCTCGCCCTTTTGGAACGCGGCAACTATGTCGCCGATCGCAGCCTCTCGACCGCGATTTACCTGGCCCTCACCCTCAATCGCCCGCTCTTCCTCGAGGGCGAGGCGGGCGTCGGCAAGACCGAGATCGCGAAGGTCCTTGCCGAGACCTTGGGCCGGAAGCTCATCCGCCTCCAATGCTATGAAGGCCTCGATGTCGCCTCCGCGGTCTATGAATGGAACTATCCGCGGCAGATGATCGAGATCCGTCTTGCCGAGAGCGGCACCGAGAGCAAGGACACGGTCGAGGAAGAGATCTTCACCGACCGTTTCCTCATCAAGCGACCCCTGCTCCAGGCCTTGGAGCCGGCGATCGAAGGGCCGCCCGTGCTCCTGATCGACGAGCTCGACCGCACCGACGAGCCCTTCGAGGCCTTCCTGCTTGAGGCCTTGTCCGATTATCAGATCACCATTCCCGAGATCGGCTCGAACAAGGCCGAGCATCCGCCGATCGTGATCATCACCTCCAACCGCACGCGCGAGATTCATGACGCACTGAAGCGGCGCTGCTTCTATTACTGGATCGAT
>CAYMNX010000709.1:0-2168 GCA_964391905.1 uncultured Rhizobiaceae bacterium | reverse complement strand
CCACGGAGCGCGAAGGCAAGTGTCCTTTCCGTGACTGGTGAAAATTTCCATTTCGCGCTATGACAGCGGCAGCCACAATCGGCCGAGAAGCCAAGAGGCGCTGCGATGAGACGAGTTGCCAGAGCAAGCGTAATCGCGGTGATTGCGATCGCCGCGGCGATCGGGCCGACTTTCGCCGACAGCAATGAACCCGAGACCTCGAGCAACGGCTCGCCCGCCGATCAGGCGGCGGGGCAGATCAAGCAGGGGGCGCAGCAGATCGGCCAGGGCGCCTCGCGCCTGGGCGAGGGCATCCGCCAAAGCGCCGTCAATGCCTGGGAGGCGCTGAAGGCCGGCGCAGCGGCGGCGATCGACAAGTTCAACGGCCGACAGACGGCGGCCGAGCCGGGCGGCGCACCGCGGTGACGTCCGGCGCTTGGACATCCTCTTGCTCGCGGTAGAAGTGGCGGGTCCAAGCTGGTACTCTCGCCTCGATCCCTATCGTTACGGGTGAGACGATCCCATGACCGAAGCGGAAGCGAGCTGTGACGTCCTCGTCGTCGGCGGCGGGCCGGCGGGCTCTACCATCGCCGCGCTCCTCGCCGAGCGCGGACGGCACGTCGTGCTGGTCGAGAAGGATCATCATCCACGCTTTCATATCGGCGAATCGCTGCTGCCGATGAATCTTCTCCTCTTCGAGAAGATGGGCCTGCGCGACGCGATCGAGCGCATCGGCATGATCAAGCATGGGGCCGAGTTCATCTCGCCCTATCACAACAAGTCGATCACTTTCGAATTCGCCAATACGATCGACAAGCGCTTTCCCTATGCCTATCAGGTGCGGCGCTCGGCACTCGACGAGATCCTGTTCAAACACGCGATCGGAAAGGGCGCCGAAACGATCGAGGGCTGCCGCGTCACCGGCGTCGATTTCCTGCCCGAAGGCGGCGCACGCGTCATTGGAAAATGCGAGGACGGCGCGGAAAGGCGCTGGCGTGCGCGCTTCTTCGTCGATGCTTCGGGGCGCGATACGCTCTTGGCGAGCCAGCTTGGGATCAAAGAGCGAAATCGTCGCCACAACAGCGCGGCAATGTTCGGCCATTTCAGCGGCGCGCATCGCTTGCCGGGGAAGGCTGAGGGCAACATCACCATCTTCTGGTTCGATTACGGCTGGTTCTGGTTCATTCCGCTATCGGATGGCGCGACCAGCGTCGGTGCCGTGTGCCGGCCCGATTACATCAAATCGCGCAAGAAGGATCTCGATGCTTTCTTCATGGACACGATCGCAATGTGTCCGGCCATTGCCGAGCGGCTACGCGATGCCAGGCTGCTCGCGCCCGTGACGGGGACGGGCAACTATTCCTATCGCGCCAAGCGCATGGCCGGCGACGGCTATATCCTGCTCGGCGACGCCTTCGCTTTCATCGATCCGATCTTCTCGGCCGGCGTGTTCTTTGCGATGCAGAGCGCGTTTCTCGGCGCCGACGCGGTCGAGACCTGCCTCGATCATCCACGGCGCGCGGCGCGCGCCCTGCGCCGGTTCGACGCCGAGACGCGGCGCGGCATCGATACCTTCTCCTGGTACATCTACCGCGCGACCCGGCCGGCCTTGCGCAACATGTTCATGTCGCCGCGCAACATTCTCGGCATCGAGGCGGCGATGCTGTCGCTCCTTGCCGGCGACGTCTTCCGGCGCTCGAGCGTGCGCACCCGGCTGCTGGTGTTCAAGCTCATCTACTATATCTCGACCATTCTGACGCCGCGCCGCTCCTACATGGCGTGGCAGCAGCAACGCCGCAACCTTCAAGCGGGATGACGGGGCCCGTGGCGATGAGCGCGTTCGTCATGCTCGCCTGATGCGGAACCTCGCCGCCAGCGGACGCGCCTTTTACGCCGCATCGCAGCCGATCCGCGGGATCGGCAACGCGCTGCGCCTCGGCTATGAGTATCTCGTCTTTTACGGCCTGCTCGCCGTCTTCGCATTGAGCAGCCTCTTTTGGAGCCTCATCGCCGCAATCCTCCATCCGCTCCTGCCGCGGCGCATCGGTGCGCCGCTCGGGCAATTCATGATCATGGCCGGGTTTCGCTATTTCGTCGGGCTGATGACGTTGAGCGGCATCATCAAATGCGATCTCGCGGCGCTCGATGCGTTGCGCGGCGCGTCCGCCCTGGTCATCGCGCCCAATCAT
>CAYMNX010000708.1:0-1623 GCA_964391905.1 uncultured Rhizobiaceae bacterium | reverse complement strand
CCCTCCCCCTCGAGGGGGGAGAGTTTTTGTGTGTCGTGTTGCTGTGGTGCCACATGCCTAAGCGCACCGATATCAAGAGCATCCTCATCATCGGCGCGGGGCCGATCGTCATCGGTCAGGCTTGCGAGTTCGACTATTCCGGCGCACAGGCGGTGAAGGCCCTCAAAGAGGAGGGCTACCGCGTCATCCTCGTCAATTCGAACCCGGCGACGATCATGACCGATCCGGGCCTTGCCGATGCGACCTATATCGAGCCGATCACGCCGGAGATGGTCGAGCGCATCATCGCCGCCGAGAAGCCGGACGCGCTGCTGCCGACCATGGGCGGACAGACGGCGCTCAACACGGCGATGGCGCTCGCCAAGAACGGCGCGCTAGAGCGCCACAATGTCGAGCTCATCGGCGCCAAAGAAGAAGCGATCGCGAAGGCCGAGGATCGCCTCCTGTTCCGCGAGGCGATGGACAAGATCGGGCTCTCATCGCCGAGGAGCCAGCTCGTGCGCTCGGCCGAGGAGGCGCGCTCGGCGCTCGAGGCGGTGGGATTGCCCGCGATCATCCGCCCCTCCTTCACCTTGGGCGGCACCGGCGGCGGCATCGCCTACAATAAGGAGGAGTTCGAGGAGCTGGTGCGCGGTGCGCTCCGCGCCTCCCCTGTCCATGAGGTGCTGGTCGAGGAATCGGTGCTCGGCTGGAAAGAATTCGAGATGGAGGTGGTGCGCGACCGCGCCGACAATTGCATCATCATCTGCTCGATCGAGAATATCGACCCGATGGGCGTGCATACCGGCGACTCGGTAACGGTAGCGCCGGCGCTGACCTTGACCGACAAGGAATATCAGCTGATGCGCAACGCCTCGATCGCGGTGCTGCGCGAGATCGGCGTCGATACCGGCGGATCGAATGTACAATTCGCGGTCAACCCGGCCGATGGGCGACTCGTCATCATCGAAATGAATCCGCGCGTGTCGCGCTCCTCGGCGCTCGCTTCCAAGGCGACGGGGTTCCCGATCGCGAAAATCGCGGCCAAGCTTGCGGTCGGCTACACGCTCGATGAGCTGAAGAACGAGATCACGCGCGTCACGCCTGCCTCTTTCGAGCCGACGATCGACTATGTCGTGACCAAGATGCCGCGCTTCACCTTCGAGAAATTCCCGGGGGCCGAGCCGCTGCTCTCGACCTCGATGAAGTCCGTGGGCGAGGCCATGGCGATCGGACGCAGCTTTGCCGAATCGGTGCAGAAGGCGCTGCGCTCGATGGAGACGGGACTGACCGGCTTCAACGAGGTCGCGATTTCGGGCAAGGACGCGGTGCGCGCCGCGCTCGCGAAGCCGACGCCCGACCGGCTTCTTTTGATCGCGCAAGCCTATCGCGAAGGGCTGACCACAGCCGAGATCCACACCGCGTGCAAATACGATCCGGGGTTCCTCGAGGAAATCCGCAAGGTCGTCGCCGCCGAGGCGGCGGTAAAGCGCGACGGCCTGCCGGCGGAGGCAACGGGCTTGCTCCGCCTCAAGGGCATGGGCTTTTCCGATGCGCGGCTCGGCGAGCTCGCGGGCCTGAGCGAGCATGACGTTGCCGCGGCGCGTGCGCGGCTCGCGATTCATCCCGTCTACAAGCGGATCG
>CAYMNX010000707.1:0-5752 GCA_964391905.1 uncultured Rhizobiaceae bacterium | reverse complement strand
TGGAAGATCTCGGCGCCAAGGTCGGGTTGAGCCACACGCCGTGCTGGCGCCGGCTTAAGAAGCTCGAAGAAGCGGGCATCATTCGCGGCAAGAGTCTCGAGCTCGATCGCGAGGCCTTGGGGCTGAGCGTCGTCGTGCTGGTGCAGGTACGCCTGCGGCAGCATGACGAGCAGACCCTGCTCGATTTCGAAGCCGGCGTGCAGCGGCAAGCGGAAATCCTCGATTGCTACTCCGTCGCCGGCGATCACGACTACTTCATGAAGATCGTCTGCAGCGACGCGAAGGAATATGAGCGGCTCTTGAAAAAGGAGCTGCTGCATCTCCCGGGCGTCGTCTCGATCAATTCGCATTTCTGCCTGAACGAGATCAAGCATACGAGCCGCCTGCCGCTCTAAATGCCGCGGCTCAATGCCACAGCCGCTCGCTCGCGATCTTCGCGCCGTCGGCCAGCGCCTTGAATTTCGACCAGACGATGCTCGTTGCCACCAACGGCGCGCGGTTGGCGAAGGTCGCGAAGCCGCAATCGGCGCCGGCGATCACGCGCTCGCGGCCGACGATATCGGCATAGTGACCGATCCGCTGCGCGACAAGCCGCGGATGCTCGACGAAATTCGTCGTCGAATCGATGATGCCGGGAATGAGCACCTTGTCGTCGGGAATGCGGATGCTTTTCAGATCCTCCCATTCATGCTCATGGCGCGGATTGGCACCCTCGAAGCTGAAGGCTTGGGGCCGCGCCTTGAAGCAGGTGTCGATCACCTTCGCGAGCGGAATGTCATGTGTATGCGGCCCTTCATAATTGCCCCAACAGATGTGGAGCCGCATGCGGTCGCCCGGCAAGCCTTCGGTCGCATGGTTGAGCGCCGCGACATTGCGCTCGGCGATGCGCAGGAACTCCGCGTCGCTCTTGTCGCGATATTGATTATGCCGCGCGGAGCCCAGATCGGGGCAATCGATCTGTAAGAGGAAGCCGGCGCCGATGATCGCCTGATACTCGGTGCGCATCGCGTTGGCGAGCGCTTCGACATAGGCGTCCTCGTTCTTGTAATAGGTATCGGGGACAAAGCGCGTCAAAATTCCAGGCGAGGGCGCGGTGATGAAGGCCTCGACCGGACGATGCTGTTTCACGGCCGCGTCGAGATGCGCCAGGTCGCGCTCGAGCGGCTTCTTGTCGCCATAGCTGACCGGTCCGACGCAGCCAGGGAAGGGGATGCGACTGAAATTACTCATCCGCTCCATGAAATCGGGATGCTCGATCTGATCGAGGCCGAGCATGATCTTCTTGCCCATGGCCTCGGCTTCGGCGCTCTTTTCGATGCCGTTGAGGCGATGCCGCACATACATCGTATAAGAGGGCTGGCTCATCTCGCCGTCGCTGACGATGTCGATGCCGGACGCGATCTGCTGCGCGACGATCGCGCGCACCGCCGCTGCCGTGCTCGCCTCGAAGTGCGCGTCGTCGACCGGCCGGGCCGCCTCGCGCGCGAGAAGAATGTCGAGCAGCGCCGCCGGCCGCGGCAGGCTGCCGACATGGGTGGTGAGAATGCGCTCCTTGCTGATCTGCATGACTTTTCCTTTGCTCAATGCGCCGCTGCGGTCTGCCCGCTCTTTTTCGTTGGGATCTCGCGATTGGCCCAGTCGATGATGACCGCGGCGATCTGCTTGCTGTTGTTTTCCGCCATCATCATATGGCTGTTGCCGTGAATGCCGCGATCGGCGAGCTTGATCCAGCTCGCATGGACGCCGGCCTGCTGCAAGTACTTGACGGTGCAGTGGTCATAGGGCGCGTGATACGACGCCTCCGCGGTGATGACGAGCACCGGCATCTTCTGCAGATTGGGCAATTGCCGGGCCGGCTCGACCTGCTCGTAGCAGCGCACGAGATTGGGCGCATCGGGCTTGCCCTGCTGGATGAAGCGCAGCGCCGAAGCTTCCTCGATCGCGGGCGCATAGGTCAGCGCCACGTCGGTGATGCCGTAGGACAGCGCCACCCCGCCATATTTGAACCAGTCCGGCGCGCCGGTGAATTGCACATCGTGGACCGGCGGCCCGTTCGGCTCGATCGCGAGAATCGCTTTGACGAGATCGGGCCGCGCATCGGCGACCGGCCAGGCGAAGGCGCCGGCCTGCGAATGGACGAGCAGGATCGCAGGCCCGATCTTGTCGAGGAGAGCGACAAGCCCCGCGGTGTTGAGCTCCTGCTGGCGATGGAAATTTTGGATCGAGGGCAGTTGCGAGGCGATGAGCTGCTGGACGGCGGGATCGTTAAGGCCGTTGCCGCCCGGCCACTGCGTGTGGAGATGCGCCTGCGGCCAAAGGTTGAACCTCTCCTCCGCGACATAGCGCGCCTGGTTGTTCGACATATCGGTTTGGGCGTTCGGGCCGTAGACGTCGGGGTAATAAGCCGAGCGCCCTTTGCCGACCTGATCGACGACATAGACGGCGTAGCCGGCGCGCGCGAAATTCTGTGCCCAGCCTTCGCGCCCATCGGGCGTGCCGGTATAGTTGGTGCCCGACATGGTGCCGCCATGAACCATAATCACCGGATAGGGATGGAGGCGCTTCGCCGGGATCATGTACTCGGCATAGATTTGGCCGACCGTATATTGCTTGTCGTTGATGGTGACGACATGGCCGCCGGCATAGAGCCACCCGCTTTTCGCCAAGGAGAGCGGCGGGTCGGACGCTTGTGCCGGGCCGCCGACGCTCGCAAACAGCAAGGCCGCGGCGAGCGGCGCGACATGCTTGTGCGGAAATGCATAGGACCTGCGAAATCGCTTCATCGCCGCCTCTCTCCCATTGTCGTCTTGTTGCCGATGAATTTACGCCGATCGCGCGCGCCGCGCCAGAATCACGCTGCCCGCGCCCGCGACGGCGATTGCTCGCCACGCGGGGGCCTCTGCTATGCTTTCGATCATCGTCTGCGGAAAGGGATTTGCCCATGTCGATGCTGAAGCTCAAGGATGCGGAGATCTATTTCGAGGAACATGGCAGCGGCTATCCCGTGCTGCTCTTTGCGCCGGGCGGCATGCGCTCGCGAGTTGAGATGTGGCATGCGCCGATGGAGGGTCCGCCGCGTGTTTGGAACGATTGGACGAAGGTTCTGAGCGATGCCGGCTATCGCGTCATCGCGATGGATCAACGCAATGCCGGGCGCTCGCGCGGCGCGATCGCGGCCGATCACGGCTGGCACACCTACGCCGCGGATCAGCTCGCCTTGCTCGACCACCTCGGCATCGCGCGCTGCCACACGCTGGGCGGCTGCATTGGTTCGAGCTTTTGTCTGAAGCTGAACGAGGCGGCGCCCCATCGCGTCAGCGCCGCCGTCTTGCAGAATCCCATCGGGCTCAATCCCGAATTTCCCACCTATTTCCCGGATTCTTTCACGGAATGGTCGGAGGAGCAGCGGACGGCCCGGCCCGAGCTTGACCCGGCGGCGCTCCGCGCCTTCGGCAAGAATATGTGGAGCGGCGGTTTTGTCTTCAGCGTCAGCCGCGATTTCGTGCGGCAATGCAAGATCCCGGCGCTCGTCTTGCCGGGCGACGACAAGCCGCATCCGGCCGCCGCCGGGCTCGAGCTTGCGGAGCTCTTGCCGAATGCCGGGCTGCTCCATCCTTGGAAGGGGCCGGCGCATATCGAGGAGCAACGCCGCCGCGTGCTCGATTTCCTCGCCAGGCACACGCCGCGCTGAGCGCGGCGGCACTCACCATTTGGGAGTCAGCCCTGCGGTAAAGCTTTCGCGCCAATCGCCGCCGACGGGCACGAGACCGTCATGCGGCCGGATCGAGCGATAGGTTTCGGGATCGGTGCCGCGCGGGCTCTCGCCGGCCTCGACCGCGCGGGTCGCTTCGAGCAGCATCCGGCGCATCACGACGATGGCGCGGTCGGAGGTGCCGAGATGCTCCTGCGTGCGATCGGTGATCGGCCCCATGCCTTCCTGCAGTGCGACATCCTGGGTGTTGATGCCCTTGATGCCGGTGAAGCTCGTCGTCTTCTGTGCCGCGCGATCGATGAAATAATCGTTCGAGAGATTGGCTTTCAGGCGAAACGTGCCGGGAATGTAATCGTCATGGCCGCGGCCATAAAAGGATTCCATCTCCTCGATATAGCTGGGATCGAGGGCGCAACCGGAATCGTAGCCATAGGACCAGTTATAAACGAAGGTCGCCTCGTCATCGATCGGAACCCAGATATGACCGTCGATGCGCGGGATGCGTCGGTTCGAGGAAAGTCCGTTCTGCTGCACATTGGGGCGCATTTGCTGGAACGGCATGGTGTATTGATAAACGCGCACCCAATTCTGCTGCGCGTCGAATTTGCGGGTCGAGACGTAGTAATAGCCGTAATCGGTCTCGAATACCTCGATCCTGGGCGCGCCGTCGCGCACGTAGAGATTGCTGCGGTCGCCCATGCGGTTGTTATGGAGAAACGACACATGCGCCGTGTCGAGCCCGCCTTCGAGCGCCTGCAGATAGTTGCACGCCTGATAGGATTTGGAGACGCTGCGATGGGTTTCGGGCACGCGCGTCCATTCGTAATCGGGCGCGGGCGGCTGCTTTTCGGGCGGACCCAGATAGGCCCAGACGACGCCGCCGCGCTCCACCGTCGGATAGGCCGTAATGCGGATGCTCGCCTTCATCGGGCTCGAGGCGGGTTCCGACGGCAGATCGACGCAAGCGCCGTCGGCGTCGAATTTCCAGCCATGGTAGACACAGCGCAGGCCGCATTCCTCGTTGCGCCCGAAAAAGAGCGGCGCGCGGCGATGGGGGCAATAGGCGTCGAGGAGGCCGACGCGGCCGTTGCTGTCGCGAAAGGCGATGAGGTCTTCGCCGAGGATGCGGACCCGCACCGGCGGCCCGTCGCGCTCCGTCACTTCCGCGGAGAGGAGCGCCGGCTGCCAATAGCGGCGGAAGAGCTCCCCGGCGGGGGTTCCCGGCCCGACTCTGATAAGGCGCTCGTTATCCTCACGGCGTAACATCGACTCACTCCTTCCGGCGCAACTTTTGTGACCGTGCCTCGCCGCTATTTTAGAGCATCGCCTGGCCGCCGGCAAAATCGCAAAGCGTCGCGCTGGCAAGAATGCCAACGGCTGCGTTAGGTTACACCCGGGGAGAGAAAGCCGGAGGTGAAGATGGTCGCCCATTCGCGCGATATCGCTGTAACGACGGAAAACGCCGCGACGAGACGCCCGGCGCCGCTCAACCGGCCGGTCATGCTCTCGCACGGGACGATCACCTGCCGCAATCTCGAAGCCTCGCGCCGCTTCTACGAGGAATTTTTGGGCCTCGATTGCGTGCGCCATGTCGAGCGCGGGCTGTTGCTGCGCAAGGGCGGTTATTGCGTGATCGTCTGCCTTGAGGTGGGCGACCATGTGCGGCCCGTCGATCGGCAGCACCATTGGGGCATTGATCTCGCCTCGCGCGCGGAGGTCGATCGCGCATTGGCGCTCGCGCATGAGCATAAGGAACGCTACGGCATCCACCAGATCTCGCGCATCACCGAGCATCATGGCGGCTATTCTTTTTACTTCCGCGATCGCGACGATAATTACTGGGAATTCCAGTATGTCGGCGGCGATTATGGGAAAGAGGGCGGCTACTACGATCAGAAATTCGCGCGCGGCGATGTGGCGTGAAAACGCCGAGCGCCGCGGGGGCTCCCGAACCCCCGGCGCGCGCAAATTCCCAAAATTCCAATTAGCCCCGATGGCGGGGGGGGGGGCGCGCCACTTATCGCGTGATAGACGACAAAC
>CAYMNX010000706.1:0-2676 GCA_964391905.1 uncultured Rhizobiaceae bacterium | reverse complement strand
GTCATCGGCCGTCCGATCACCGAGGCGCCCGATCCCGCCGCGGCCGCCCGCGCCATCTACGCCGAACTCGCATGACCGTCGCGGTCAAGATCTGCGGTCTCAATTCGCGCGAAGCCTTGAGCGCCGCGGTCGCGGGCGGGGCGCGCTTTGTCGGCTTCATCTTCTATCCGCCCAGTCCGCGCAGCGTCGCGCCCGACGCCGCGGCCGCTTTGGCTCGGGCGGTCGCGCCCGCGATCACGCGCGTCGGCGTTTTCGTCGATCCCGATGATGCGATGCTCGCCGCGATCCTCGGCAAAGTGCCGCTCGACCTCTTGCAATTCCATGGCAGCGAGACGCCGGCGCGGCTTGCCGCGATCAAGGATCGGTATCGCCTCAAAGTGATGAAGGCGATCAAGGTCGCGAGCGAGGTCGATCTCCAAGCGGCGCGCGACTATTTCACCACGGCCGATTGGCTGATGTTCGACGCGAAGCCGCCGAAGGACCGCCAAGGCGCGCTGCCCGGCGGCAATGCGCTCGCCTTCGACTGGGAATTGCTGCGGCAAAAGAATTGGCCGCTGCCCTGGATGCTCTCGGGCGGGCTCACGGTCGAGAATTTGGCCGAGGCCGCCAAGATCTCGCGCGCCGCGATCGTCGACGTCTCCTCCGGCGTCGAGCACCGGCCCGGGGAGAAGGATCCCGACAAGATCCGCGCTTTCCTTGCCCGCGCGCAGTCGCTTTAGGCTGGTTTGAGAAGCCTGGGATTTGGCGGTAAAACCACCCACCATGTCAGCACCCAACACCTATCGCGGCGGCCCGGACGAGCGTGGCCTTTTCGGCATGTTCGGCGGCCGCTTCGTCGCCGAGACCTTGATGCCGCTTATCCTCGAGGTCGAGCGCGCCTATGAGGCGGCGAAGCGCGATCCCGCCTTCGCCAAGGAGATGGCGTATTACTTCGAGAATTATGTCGGCCGGCCCTCGCCGCTCTACTTCGCCGAGCGCCTCACCGCGCATTGCGGCGGCGCCAAGATTTACTTGAAGCGTGAGGACCTCAACCACACCGGCGCGCACAAGATCAACAACACGATCGGCCAGATCCTCTTGGCGCGGCGGATGGGCAAGAAGCGCATCATCGCAGAGACCGGCGCCGGGCAGCACGGCGTTGCGACCGCAACGGTCTGCGCGCTCTTCAACCTGCCCTGCGTCGTCTATATGGGCGCGACCGATATCGAGCGGCAGAAGCCCAATGTCTTCCGGATGCGGCTCTTGGGCGCCGAGGTGCGCTCCGTTACCTCCGGCACCGCGACCTTGAAGGACGCGATGAACGAGGCGCTGCGCGATTGGGTCGCCAATGTCGACGACACCTATTACCTCATCGGCACAGTCGCAGGCCCTCATCCCTATCCGGCGATGGTGCGCGATTTCCAGAATGTGATCGGCGACGAGGTGAAGGCGCAAATGCAGCGCGCCGAGGGGCGATTGCCGGATACGCTCGTCGCCTGCATCGGCGGCGGCTCCAACGCGATGGGGCTCTTCCACCCCTTCCTCGACGATCCGTCGGTCAAGATGATCGGTGTCGAAGCGGCAGGCCTCGGCATCGAGACCGGCAAGCATGCGGCCTCGCTCAATGGCGGCCTGCCCGGCGTGCTGCATGGCAACCGCACCTAGCTGCTGCAGACGGAGGACGGGCAGAGCATCGATGCGCATTCGATCTCTGCGGGGCTCGACTATCCCGGCATTGGGCCGGAGCATGCCTGGCTCAATGATGCGAAGCGCGTCCAATATGTCGCAATCACCGACGCCGAGGCGCTCGACGCATTCGGTCTGCTGACGCGCCTCGAAGGCATTATCCCAGCGCTCGAATCGGCGCATGCACTGGCCCATGTCGAGAAGATCGCGCCGAAGCTCGCCCCCGATCACCTGATCGTCGTCAACCTCTCGGGACGGGGCGACAAGGACATCAACACGGTGGCGGCGCTGCAAGGAATTTCGCTGTGAGCCGCATCGCCGATCGCTTCGCCGCCTTGAAGCGCGAAGGCCGCGCCGCGCTCGTCACCTACCTTACCTGCGGCGATCCCGATGCCGAGAGCTTCACCCGCATCCTCGCCGAGCTGCCGCAAGCGGGCGCCGATCTGATCGAGATCGGCGTCCCCTTCTCCGATCCGATGGCGGACGGGCCGGCAATTCAGGCCGCGGGCTTGCGCGCCCTCAAAGCCGGCACCACCTTGCACGCAGTGCTCGGCTCGGTCCGCGCGTTCCGCGTCAAGGACGACGCGACGCCGATCATCCTGATGGGTTATTACAACCCGATCTATCGCTACGGCGTTCCCCGCTTTCTCGAGGACGCGAAGGCAAGCGGCGTCGACGGGCTGATCATCGTCGATCTTCCGCCCGAGCATGACGAAGAGCTCTGCCTTCCCGCGCTCGAGGCGGGAATCGATTTCGTTCGCCTCGCGACGCCGACCACCGACGACCGGCGCCTGCCCAAGGTTCTCGCCCATGCGAGCGGGTTCATCTATTACGTCTCGGTCGCCGGCGTCACCGGCACGAAATCCGCGGCCGCCGACACCGTATCCGCCGCGGTGGCGCGGTTGAAACGCCACACCGCTCTGCCCATCGCGGTCGGCTTCGGCATCCGCACGCCGACGCAAGCGCAAGAAGTCGCGCGCATCGCCGATGCGGCGGTCGTGGGCTCGGCCT
>CAYMNX010000705.1:0-1857 GCA_964391905.1 uncultured Rhizobiaceae bacterium | reverse complement strand
CCGGGCTGCCGCTCCTCTATGTCAATCAGCTGGGGGGGCAGGACGAGCTCGTCTTCGATGGCGCCTCCTTTGCGATCGATGCCGCCGGCGAGATCCAGGTCCAGGCGCCGGAATGGCTCAACGCGCTGGTGCCGACGCGCTGGCATCGCGAGGCCAAGGGCTGGACGGTCGAGAAGGGCGTCATCACGCCGCGCGGCGATCATCTCGTCTCGATCTATCACGCCATGGTGCTGGGGCTGTCCGACTATGTGCGCAAGAACCGCTTTCCCGGCGTCGTGCTGGGTCTCTCGGGCGGCATCGATTCGGCGCTGACCGCCGCGGTCGCGGTCGATGCGCTGGGCGCCGATCGCGTTCATTGCGTGATGATGCCGTCGCCCTATACCTCGAAAGAGAGCCTCGAGGACGCGGCGCAAGTCGCCGAATATCTCGGCTGCGAGCTGCGCGAGATCGGCATCGGTCCGGCGATGGAGGCCTATCGCGCGATGCTGGCGCCGTCCTTTGCCGGGAAGAGCCCCGACATCACCGAGGAAAACATCCAGGCACGCATCCGCGGCATGACCTTGATGGCGCTCTCCAACAAATTCGGCTGGCTGGTGGTCTCGACCGGCAACAAATCCGAGATGTCGGTCGGCTATTCGACGCTCTATGGCGATATGTGCGGCGGCTTCTCGGTGCTGAAGGACGTCTACAAGATGACGGTCTTCGCGCTGTCGCGCTGGCGCAATGCGCGGCGCCTTCCCGGCATGCTCGGCCCCTCGGGCGCGGTGATGCCGGAGCGCGTTATCACCAAGCCGCCCTCGGCGGAGCTGAAGCCCAACCAGACCGATCAGGACACGCTGCCGCCCTATGCGGTGCTCGACGAGATTCTCGAATGCCTCATCGAGCATGAGATGCCGGTCGCCGAGATCGTCGCGCGCGGGCACGAAGAAGAGACTGTGCGCCGCGTGTGGCGCATGGTCGATCGCGCCGAATACAAGCGCCGTCAGGCGCCGCCCGGCGTCAAGATCACGCGCCGCGCCTTCGGCCGCGACCGGCGCTACCCCATCACCAACGCCTTCCAGGCCTCCGGCCCCATCCCCGCCGCCGTGGCGGAGCCCGGCGAGACGCCGCGTGCGCCGATGCCGGCGCCTTCATCATCCTAGGGACTATGAACGAGAAAGCATCATCCACCGTCGATCCGGGCCGCGATTTCATTCGCGACATCGTTGCGAGCGATCTCGAGGCAAAGCGCGTCAAAGAGGTCGTGACGCGGTTTCCGCCCGAGCCCAACGGCTATCTCCATATCGGCCATGTGAAGTCGATCTGCCTCAATTTCGGCGTCGCCGCGGAATTCGGCGGGCATTGCAATCTGCGCTTCGACGACACCAACCCGGCGAAGGAAGAGCAGGAATTCATCGACGCGATCCAGCGCGACGTGCGCTGGCTCGGCTTCGATTGGGGCCCGCATCTCTATCACGCCTCCGACTATTTCGATCAGCTCTATGACTGGGCCGAGGAGCTCATTCGCGCGCGCAAGGCCTATGTCGATGATTCGACGCCCGAGGAGCTGACGGCGATGCGCGGCACGCTGACCGAGCCCGGGCGCGAGAGCCCCTATCGCAATCGCAGCGTCGAGGTCAATCTCGACCTCTTCCGGCGCATGAAGGCGGGCGAGTTCCCCAATGGCGCGCGCGTGCTGCGCGCCAAGATCGACATGGAGTCGGGCAACATCAATCTGCGCGATCCGGTGATCTACCGCATTCTGCACCAGACGCATCCGCGCACCGGCGACAAATGGTGCATCTATCCGACCTATGATTTCGCCCATGGCCAGTCGGATGCGATCGAGGGCGTGACGCACTCCGTCTGCACGCTCGA
>CAYMNX010000704.1:0-7246 GCA_964391905.1 uncultured Rhizobiaceae bacterium | reverse complement strand
ATGCCGGGGCGCTCGCTCGCGAGATCGACGGAATAGACCGTCTCGACGATATCGATAATCTCGTCGACGGCGACGCCGATCGAGCGATCGCCTTCGGCGAAGACGAGGATCGGCTGACGATTGGCCGGTGCGAACGGCGCTGTCGCAGCGAGGGTGATGATCGGCATAAGCGCGCCGCGATACTGCACGACCGGTCGGCCGTTCGCGACTTCGAAGGACGTTCCGTCCAGCATTTCGAGCCGGGCGACCAGTTCCAGGGGCAGGGCCTTGGGCTCGGGGCCGCCGGCGCGGAAGAGGATGACGTTCTCGGCGCGCTTGCCGGTCTTCTCTTCCACCTGCGCTGCGCCTTTCTCTTCGCGCTCTTCGACGGTGATGTTGGCGAGGGCGCAGATCCCGTTCGGGTCGAGGATCATGACAACGCTGCCATCGCCCAAAATGGTGTTGCCGGAATAGACGCTCAAGTCGCGCAAAAGCGGCGACACGGGCTTCACGACGATCTCTTCGGTATCGAAGACGCGATCGACGAGAATGCCGAAATTCTGCGCGCCGACTTGCGTCACGATGACGAAGGTTTCACCCGTTTCGGCTTTGCCCGACGTCAACCCCAGCATCTTGCGCAACGAAACGAGCGGCAGGATCTTGTCGCGCAGACGCAAGACTGGAACGCCTTTCAGGCGCTCAATGCGATGGTCGCTGTTCGCTGCGGTGTGGACGAGCTCGACCACGTTGATTTGCGGAATCGCGAAGCGCTCGGAGAGGCACTCGACGATGAGTGCCGAGACGATTGCCAGGGTCAGCGGGATCTTGATGACGAATTTCGTTCCCTTGCCGGGCGCGCTTCTGAGCTCGACGGTGCCGCCGATCTTCTCGATATTGGTGCGAACGACATCGAGGCCGACGCCGCGCCCGGAAATGTTGGTGATTGCCTCCGCAGTCGAGAAACCTGGGCGGAAGACGAATTGCTGGATCTGCTGCTCCGTCATAGAAGCGAGCTCGGCCTCGGTCGCAAGGCCGTTGGCGATCGCTTTCTTGCGAATCTTGTCGGTCCCGATGCCGCGCCCGTCATCGCCGATCTCGACGACGATGTGGCCGCCGACGTGGTGAGCATTGAGGGTAATGGTGCCGGTCTCGGGCTTGCCCGCGGCGAGCCGGTCGGTCGGGCTCTCGATCCCATGGTCGGCGCAATTGCGCACCATATGGGTGAGCGGGTCCTTTACCATCTCGAGAACCTGGCGGTCGAGCTCTGTCTCTGCGCCGATCATGCGTAGGTCGAGCTTCTTGCCGAGATCGCGCGCCAAGTCGCGGACAAGGCGCGGCAGCTTCGCCCAGGCGTTGCCGATCGGCTGCATGCGCGTCTTCATCACGCCTTCTTGCAGCTCCGTCGTCACTTGCGACAGCCGCTGCAGCGCGGCGCCGAAGACGCTGTCCTTCTCGGTGCGGAGGATCTGCATCAGCTGATTGCGCGTCAAAACGAGCTCGCTCGCGATCGTCATCAGATCTTCGAGCAGGTCGACATTGACGCGGATGGATTGCGCGCCGATATCGGCGGCCTGATTTTGCGTCATCGCCGCGGCGGCCGCCGGATCGGTGCGAGCGGTGGGGGCGGCGACCTTTTCCTCGTGAACGGTGTGTTCGGCTTGCGGCGTGATGTGTTCGCCCTCGGGCGCGAGGGCTTCTTCCTGCGCCGGCTCGTGGTCGGCCGCCCGAGCCTCAGCGGCGACATGTTCGCCGCCTTCGGCAAGGCGATCGAGCTTCGCGATCAGCGCCGCATCGTCGCCGGCGGGCTCCGCCTGGGCTGCGGCGAGGTTTGAGACGATGTTCTTGATGCCGTCGGTTGCCGCCAACACCAGCTCGACGGCTTCCGGCGTCGCCGCCAGTGCACCATCGCGGAATTGTCCGAGGACATTCTCCGCCGCATGGGCGAGCTTCTGAAGCCGCGGCAGGCCAAGAAAGCCGCAGGTACCCTTGATCGTGTGCACGATCCGGAAGATATTTTGCAGCACGGTCGGGTCGTCCGGATTCTGCTCCAGGCGCACCAGCTCTGAATCGAGCACGCCGAGGTTTTCGACCGTTTCGCTCAAAAATTCTTTGAGAAGATCATCCATGGCTCAATCCGATCGAAAGAGATTATTCGAACATCGCGTCGATCGTGCTCTGATCGGCGACGGCCGGCGCCGGCGCCGATTCGAACAGCGAATCGATTTCGCTTTGATCGGCGGGGTCATCTGACGGTCCATGCATCAGATGCGCGTCCGGCCGCGTATCGATCTTTTCCTTGGGCGCGTTCTTGATGGGCGTTCCGTCCGAATCGAGGCCCCAGATCTCAATCATGGCGTTGATGCGGGTCTCGATGTAACGAAGCGCATTCACCACCTTGGTGATGCGCTGACCCGTGAGATCCTGAAACGAGCAGGCGGTCATGATCTCGATCGCGTGGTTGCCGATCTCGGTCGCGATCGGCCGCACCTCGGGGGTATTGGGCAGCTTCATCGCCGCTGCCTGAATTCGTTCCGTGCCGTTCAGAATGTCGTAGGTGGCACGCTCCGTCTGCGAAACGATCGCGTCGAGCTCGCTGGTCGCGAGCTCGATCCGGCCCTCGCCTTCCTTTTCCGGACGAAGCGCCGCGATCTCGTTACGCGTTTGTTGGATGTGCGCGCTGATTTCGAGGATCTCCTTGCGCAGGATGCGAACATGGGTCGCGGCCGGCACGTCGATCCCGCCTGAGCCCTGCGGCGTCAGCATAAGCTGCTTCATCATGCGGCGAACGCTTTCGAGCGCAACGACACGTGCCTGGGCATCGCGCTGACGCAGGAAAGCGCGCCCATCCGCCGTCGATGAAATCAATTCCTCGAAGGCGATGTATTCCTTCTTCGGCAGACGGCGCACGCTTGTCATTTTAACGCACCCAGAACGGATTCGATTTTCTTGCTGAGGGTCTCGGCATTGAACGGCTTGACGATATAGTTATTGACGCCGGCCGCCTTTGCCGCGACGACGTTTTCCGGCTTGCTCTCGGCGGTAACCATGATGAAAGGCAGCGCCTTCAGTTGGGCGTCGGCGCGGACCGCCTTCAGGAGCTGCAGCCCCGACATCGGCTCCATGTTCAAGTCCGAT
The DNA here is from genome assembly GCA_964391905.1 of uncultured Rhizobiaceae bacterium. Lineage (GTDB taxonomy): Bacteria > Pseudomonadota > Alphaproteobacteria > ATCC43930 > CGMCC-115725 > CAIKMD01. The sequence goes on along the minus strand of CAYMNX010000704.1, from coordinate 4,132 downwards.
ATCACGAGACCGAAAGGTTCGCTGCGAAGCTTATTGAGGGCGGTACCGCCGTCCTCCGCTTCGACGATGTGCGTGAAACCGATCTGTTCGAGAAGGCTTCGCAAAATCCGGCGCATCGTGCTGTAATCGTCGACGACGAGGACCGGTTGGGTCAGGGCTGCCATAGCGTCATCCGTTGCTTTGTTGTCGGCAGAGGTCGCGGATCGCGGCCTCGGTATTAACTCTTCGTCGCGACGGGGCCCGCCGCGCCGCGTCTTGAAACGCAAGGCGCATGCCAGTCGGATTCATGGATCGTTGACCACGTTCGCGGCGATTCTCGCCGGAAAACGCGGGCGAGGCGATCAATTGCGACACGGCAAGGGACGCGCGCAAGATCGCGCCGACGCAAAACGCCATTGCAAATTGTCGAGGCGTTTCAAAAAGCATCGCGAGGTGAAGGATCCTTAACTTTCCGCATGTTAGGAATTGCGGCGAGAGCTCAGAAACATGATCGCCCAACCCGATTCCCAGCGAACCATCCTGCTCGTTGAGGACACAGTGACGCTCGTGCAGGTCTACATGAAGTTCCTGCGCGCGGAGCAAGCCGAGATCATCGCGGTCGAGACGCTCGCCGCGGCGCGGGAGTTCATCGCGGCGCGCGCGCCGACGGTCGTCCTGCTCGACGTCCTCCTCCCTGACGGCAACGGCCTCGATCTGCTCCGTGACATCCGGTCACGCAGACTCGATACCGCTGTCGTCGTGATCACGGCGAATGGGTCGATCGACGGCGCGGTCGAAGCGATGCGCTGCGGTGCCGATGATTTTCTGGTTAAGCCGTTCTCGCCGGAACGACTGTCGACGACCTTGACGCATGTACTCGAGCGGCGCCGTCTTGCACGCATCGTCGAGACGATGGCACCTGCGCTGGAGGCCGATGGATTCGAAGGCTTCATCGGTGCGTCGCTGCCGATGCAAGCTGTCTATACCGTTATCGAACGCACAGCGCGCAGCCGTGCCTCCGTCTTCATTACCGGGGAGAGCGGTACCGGCAAAGAGCTGTGCGCTCAGGCGATTCACAGCCGGAGCGGCATGCGCAAGGGGCCTTTCGTCGCGCTCAATTGCGGGGCAATTCCAAAAGAGTTGATCGAAAGTGAAATTTTCGGCCATGTGAAGGGCGCCTTCACCGGCGCGATCGCCGAGCGCGAGGGCGCCGCGGCGCGCGCGCATGGGGGCACTCTCTTTCTCGACGAGATCTGCGAGATGGACGCAACGCTCCAAGTGAAGCTATTGCGTTTCATCCAGACCGGCATCGTGCAAAAGGTCGGCAGCGATGCGAGTTTGAAGGTCGACGTGCGCATCGTCTGCGCCACGAACCGCGATCCGCTTGCCGAAGTCGAGGCCGGTCGTTTCCGTGAGGATCTCTATTACCGGCTACATGTCGTGCCGATCGAGATGCCGCCCTTGCGCGATCGGGGCAAGGACGTGTTGCTGATCGCACGCCGCTTTCTAGCGCAGTTCGGAACCGAAGAGCACAAAGCCTTCGATGGCTTCGCGCCGGACGCCGAAAGCGCCCTCTTGAGCTATCGTTGGCCGGGAAACGTCCGGCAGCTCCAGAATATCGTGCGCAGCATCACCGTCCTGGAGCAAGGCGGCCTCGTCGAGGCCGAGATGCTGCCGCGCGAGATTCGCGCCGCAGATCCTGCGCTGGCGCAAGAGCCGCGCGCCGCTGCGGCAGTAGCCGCTCCGGAGAAAAGCGCCTCCAAGCCGCCGATCCGATCGCTCGCCGATATCGAGCGTGAGGCAATCGAGAAGGCCATTGCGCTCTGCAATGGCAATCTCACCGAGGCCGCAAAACACCTCGACATCAACGTCTCGACCATCCATCGCAAGCGCCATAGCTGGCTCGCCAAAGCGAGCTGACGCGCTGCGCTTAAAAGCTTCGGTCGAGCAGTGCCGACTGTGCGGCTCGAGAAGCTTGCATTAAGCCCGAGATCCGTTCCGGCAGCTCCGCGAGATCGAGCGTCGCTGCTTCTTCTTCGATCGTCATCGCCAACTGCGCAAGCCCGATGCAGCCGAAGGTCGCGGCGGCGCTTTTGAGCGAATGCGCCTCGCGGGCAAGAAGATCGCGTTGATCGGAATCGCGTAGATTGGACATGCGTTGAAGGCGTGCTTCTGTTTCGGCAAGAAACAGACCAATGATGCGGTCGGCATCCTCGCCTAGCGCCGATCGCAGCATTCTGATCTCGGCGGCGTTGACGGTGCCAGGATTCGCCTCCTGCCCGCGCCCCGCCGTGGGGACGGAAATACTCATACGTTTGCCATCGGGCGTAATGAATGCCACCGACTGGCTGCCAATGTCGCGCGGTTTCCTTAATAATCAATGCGCGCGAGAAGCCCCCTTCGCTTCGTAGTGCGGGCTTTCCGGCGCGACCTCGATTCAGCGGAGACGCATTTTAACCATATCGAGCTGAATCGTCGTTAAGGCTGCAATTCGGTCGTATGCGCGCGCAGGCTGCATAACAAACTCTTCAATGTTTTTGCCTATTTTGCCGGTATTTCTGGCGCAGTGGTGGCTTCGTCTGCCGTTGCAAGAAGGCTGCAAGGACGAAGGCTCGTTGATATTTCGATCGCAAAAATTCGAAGGGAAGCCGGCGATGCGCAAGCTCCGTAATTTATCGATCCCGCCGATTTATGCCAGGGTGCGATCCATCCGATGGAACTCGATTGGCGGCAAGGTGACGCTGGCTTTCGGCGTTGTCTTGTTGGTCATGATCGGCCTCGGCGCTTTCTCGATTCAGCGCCTTGCCAGGGTGAATGCTGCCGCTATGACCGTGCGTGACGACTGGCTGCCCAGCACTTCGCTGATCGGACAGTTGGCGACGGCGGTCGAGCAGTATCGCATTCTCGAGTCGGTCTATCTTTTGTCGCCGCTCGACCCAGACACGCGGCGCAAGAACGAAGCCGTCATGCGCGATCAACAGGCTCTCATCCAAAAGATGCGGAATGACTATGAGCCGATGGTGACGGCGGGCGAAGAGCGCCGCCTCATCGATGAATTCGACAAGCAGTGGGTTCAGTATATGGGTGTCCACAACGAGCTGGTGGCGCTGGCGCGCAAGAACGACACCCAAGGCGCCGCGGAGTTCTTCACCGGGCGGGAACGCGAGTTTTTCGATGCGACGTTGAAGCACCTGACCGACGACATGCAGATGAATCTGGCCGGCGGCAAGAAAGCGGCCGATGAGGGCGCTGCGATCTATGCCGTCGCGCGCTATCTCATCATCGGCGCCGTCGTGATCGCGGCTGTGCTATGCCTGATCGCCGCCTTCCTCATCATCGCCAGCGTGTTGCGGCCGATCGCGGGCATGACGGATGCAATGCGTCGCTTGGCGAGGCGCGATATGGACGTGCAAATCGCGGGGGTTGGCCGGAAGGACGAGATCGGCACCATGGCCGCAGCGGTACAGATTTTCAAAGACAGCATGATCGAGGCGGATCGGCTGGCGGCGGCCCAGGAGGCGGAGCGTGCGGTTAAGGAAAAGCGCGCGGCGGCGCTCGAGAGCCTGACGCAAAGCTTCGAGGCGAAGGTTGGAAAGCTCGTCGCGATGCTGTCATCCTCCGCGACCGAGATGCAGGCGACCTCGGAATCGATGTCGACCATGGCAGGGGATACGAGCCAGCGCGCGGTGACGGTGGCGGCTGCAGCCGAGGAGGCCTCGACCAATGTGCAGACGGTGGCCTCGGCGGCGGAAGAGCTCTCGGCGTCGGTAGCGGAGATCACGCGGCAAGTGTCGCAATCGGCGAAGATCGCGGGGAAGGCAGTCGAGGATGCGAAGCGGACCGATGCGACGGTTCAGACCCTGGCATCAGGCGCACAGAAGATCGGCGAGGTCGTGACCTTGATCCAGCAGATCGCAAGCCAGACGAACCTCCTCGCCTTGAACGCGACGATCGAGGCGGCGCGCGCCGGCGAAGCGGGGAAGGGTTTCGCGGTGGTGGCCTCCGAGGTGAAATCGCTTGCCAACCAGACGGCGAAGGCGACGGAGGAGATCGCGGGGCAGATCGAGCAGATTCGTGCGGCGACGGGCGAGGCAGTCGGCGCGATCCGCGGCATCGGCGAGGTGATCAACGAGATCAACGGCATCGCCGCGCA
>CAYMNX010000703.1:0-10601 GCA_964391905.1 uncultured Rhizobiaceae bacterium | reverse complement strand
GACAATGCGCGGCTCCTGCCAAGTCGTGGCATCGGCGGTCGTCACCGCGGCAGAGACGACCGCAAAGTCCCCTTCCCAAAGGCGCAGCTTCGTGAAGGCGCCGATGCGCTTTAGCGCCGATGGCGGCAATCGGATCGCGCGCAGTACTTCGTCATCAGCCAAGACGGTTTCGCCCGGCCCCGTATAGAATCGAGACATGGGAACGAGGCGCTCGCCGTGACGCGACGTAATCACGGCGGTCGCGTCGAGCGCAATCAGCACGGTCGCAAGATCAGAGGGCGTCGTCGCTTGGCAGCGATGCCCGTCGATGGCCGCGTGATAGAAGCGATGGTCGCCTGCGACCGCATAGCAGGGCGCGAGCCCGCCGCGCCGCTTGTAGCAGCCGAAGCCGTTGCGGTAGAACCAGCAGCGTTTGGCCTGGACAAGATTGCCGCCGACCGTCGCCATCTCGCGAATCTGCGGCGTGGCAATGCTATCGATCGCCGAGACGAGGAGCGCCAGGCGACCGCGCATCGCCGCTTGGAGCGCGGCAAGCGTCGTCGCGGCGCCGATTTCGATCGCCCCATCTGCCGTATCCGCAACCCCGCGCAGCTCTGTAACCCGGCGCAATGCGACAAGCCGGCGCGGCTCGACGATGCCCTGGCGCCGCTGGAGATGCAAATCGGTGCCGCCGCCCACCAACATCGTTCCACTGCCGAGCGAATCGAGCACGCCCGCTAAGGTCGAGGGCGTCGCAACGGCCTCAAGCGGTGCGGGGTCGGTGCGGATCACCGGCTGGGTCGCACGCCGATGCAGCAGCTTCAAAAGCCCGCGCGGATACGCCCAGCGTACCAGCGCGATCCACCAACGGCCCGGGCGCCGCCAAATCGCATGGTCGCGATGGCGACCGTCGCGCGCCGCCAGCGCGGTCAGAATTTTGTCCGGCGTGATCGGGAGATCGCGAATCCGGATCCCGATCGCGTCGTAAACCGCATTGGCGATGGCCGAGGGCGGCGGATTGATGCCGCACTCGCCAATCGCTTTGGCGCCATAAGGACCAAGCGGGTCGCCGCCCTCGATCAGGATCGGACGAATGCGGGGCAGATCGGCGGCGCGCGGCAAGGCGTAGTGCAGATAGGTGCCGTTGACCATCTTGCCCTGCTCGTAGATGACCTCCTCGCCCAGCGCCACGCCAATGCCCATCGCCGCCCCGCCGATCGCCTGACTCTCTACCATCGTCGGGTTGATGGCCGTGCCGATGTCGTGCGCCGCGACATAGTCAACGAGGTTGATCCGGCCGGTGCGCCGATCGACCTCGACGATCGCCGCGTGAGTCGCGAAATTATAGCTCGCAGAGACGTTTCCTCGTCCTGTGACGCGGTCTGCCGGCTCCATATTGCTCTCGACGAAAGAGGTCTCGGTCGAGAGCACGCCATCGACCGCGTCATTGCTGAGACGGGCCAGTTCGCCGATCGGGATCGTACCCTGCTCGCTGCAGACGGAGCCATTTTCGAGGCGCAGATCGCCTTCGAGCTTGGTCGCGGCGAGCGCCTTGAGCCGCGCCGCCGTCGCCAGCGCCGCCTTGCGCACGGCATGACCGCCGAAATGCGTGCCACGCGAGCTCCATGCGCCCATATCGAAAGGCGTGCGCTCGCTATCCATCGTCAGGACATCGATGGCGTCGAAGTCGACGCCCAATTCTTCCGCGGCGATCTGCGCCATGATCGTCTTCTGGCCGGTGCCGGCATCGGCTCCGCCGAAGCGAACGCGAACGCGGCTGTCGGGAAAGATATCGATCGCCGCATCACTGCGATTGGCGCCCGGCGCGGTGAAGGAGCCACTGACATGGACGCCCGCCGCGATGCCGACCCCGCGCCCCGGCTGGCGCTGCGCTTTCTCGCGATCCCACCCGATGGCCGCTCGCGCCGCGTTGAGGCATTCGACGAGGCGCGCCGAGCCGAGCCTTGCACCAACAACAGTCGTCTCGCCCGCTTCGTTGGCATTGCGCAACCGCAACTCGATCGGATCGAGCTTCAATTTCACAGCCAGCTCATCCATCAGGCATTCGAGCGCGAAGCTCGCTTGTGTCGAGCCATAGCCCCGAAACGAGCCGCCCGGCCTCACCGCCGTATCGACGAGGCGCCCCTCCGCCAACACGCCGTCCGGCCGGTAGAGCATGCCCAACGCCTTGATCGCGGCGCTCATCACAGAGACACCGCTGTGGTTGAAAGCGCCATTCTCGACCGTGAGGTCGGCTTCGATCGCCCGCAGCCGGCCCTCGGCATCGGCGTGAAGCTGCATCGCCGTCACGAAGGCGTGGCGCGACTTCGTCGTCTCGAACTCTTCCTCGCGCGTGAGCCGGATCCGCACCGGCCGGCCCGACGCGATGGCGAGCGCGCCCGTGATCGCCTCATGCTCGCAGATTTTCGACTTGCCACCGAAGCCGCCGCCGACGGCGACCTCATGGCAGATGACTTGCTTTGGCTCCAGTCCTAAGACCTGCGCGACCTCATGGACCACATAATGCGGTGCTTGCGTCGAAGTCCAATAGTGAAGGCGCTGCTCATCTGCGCGCCATTCGGCGACGGAGATATTCGTCTCCATGCAGGCATGGGCCTGGCGGGGAAAGGCGAATATGCCTTCGACCTTCGCGGTGCTGTTGCGCTTGCCGAGCGCCGCATCGCCCCAATCGCGCTTGGTTATTGCCGAAAGATTGGCCGCATTGGTTGGCCGGCGATGAAGCGCCAAAGCGCCGGGCGCGAGCGCTTCCTCGACCGATACCGGCCCCGCGAGCGGCTCGTAGTCGACAGCGATCGCGTGCAAGGCTGCGAAGGCCTGCTGCCGGGTCTCGGCGGCGACGGCGGCAACCTCTTGACCATTGAAATGGACGACGCCGTCGGCGAGCGGCGGACGATCCTTCGCGCCCTCATGCAGGTAGCGTGCACCAGGAGGAAAATCCGCTGCAGTGATGACAGCGTGAACGCCCGGCATTTCGCGCGCCCGTCTGGTGTCGATGCCGCGGATGCGAGCATGGGGATAGGGGGAGCGGAGAATCGCGCCTTCGAGCAACCCCTCCCGCTTCACATCGCCCGAATAGAGAAGTTCGCCGGCGCTGCGCGCGTCCCAATCGATCGCCCGGCGCCGCTGCCCGACCTGCTTCACGGACGCTCCACCACTTTGACAGCGCGGCTTGCATGGACATGCAAAATAGCATCGACGATTCCCGTGTAGCCCGTGCAGCGACAGATGTTGCCCGACATGCGATGGCGCACGAAGCTTTCGGCCTCCCCTTCGTCCTTCGGCCATTCTTCGGACAGGAGTGCTGCGGCACGGACGATCTGGCCCGGCGTGCAGAAGCCGCATTGGAAGGCGCCGAGATCGGCAAAGGCTTGGCGCAAATCGAGGAACGCATCGCGCAAGCCTTCGATCGTCGTTACCGCGCCGGTAATTTCGTCGACGATCGCAAGGCAAGCGAGCATAGGCTTGCCATCGACGAGGACCGTACAGGCACCGCACTCGCCGCGCCCGCATCCTTCCTTGGTGCCGGTAAGGCCCAGCCTATCGCGCAGGATCTCGAGCAACGGCGTCCCCGGAGCGACCTGCAGTTCGTGGACCCTGCCGTTCACCTGTAGCGAGCGTGGCTCGATCGCCATTTCCGTGCTCAGGCGACCAAGCTTCCTTCGCGCGCGCCTTCGGCCGCCATCAAGCCCGCGATGATGCGCCGGGCGCGCAGCGTCACCGCATCGCCCGCGAGGTTCAGCGCGGGAATCTGCTCCCGATCGCAGTCGCGGCTCGCCTGAACCGCTTCGAGGATGTCGACATCCTCGGTGAAGGTGACGCCCATCTCCTTTTGCAGAAGCGCGCTGAGCGCCGTGTCGCCGAGCCCGAAGGTGCGTGCCGTGTGCCAAAAATAGAGACAGCTGCCGGCCGTGCTCGGCGTCACCGTGCCATTCGAGAAAAGGCTGATCCCCTTGCTGCGATCGCCTTCGGGGGCGCCGGTGCCCACCGGCGCGCTGCCGACATCGATCAGCACGGTCGACGGCTTTACAAAGCGGACAATGAACCAGCGATCGACATTGGTCGTGAAGCCGCCGGCTTTGGCATGCAAGGCCGAGGGCGTTGTGTCGAGCGTCCAGCGCGAGAAGCCGACCCAATCATCGCCGCCTTCGATCTCGATCGCGGCCTTGACGATCTTGGGCGTGCCGATGGAATTGCGGTGAACGAAAGAGAGATGCGTATCGTCGAGCAGATTGTCGAGAGCCCGGAGATAATTGGAGCGGATCGCATACATGCCCTTGACCGAGGTGAGAGTCGGATCGATCAGCCAATGCATATCGGGAATGAGCGCCGGATCGGCCGCCTTCGCCCCCATCCAGACCCAGACATGTCCATCACGCTCGACCGCGGGATAGGAATGGGTGTGCGCTTGCCGGGGGATGTTGTCCTGGCACGGAATGTCGATGCAGGTCCCATCCGCCGCAAACAGCATGCCGTGAAAAGGGCACTCGATATTGTCGCCGACCAGCATCCCGAGCGAGAGCGGCGCTTGCCGATGCGGGCAGCGATCGCGCAACGCCACAGGCACGCCGCCCTCGGTGCGATAGAGCACGACCTGCCGATCGCAGATCGTGCGCGCCAAGGGCCTGCGCGTCACTTCATCGGCGAAGGCCGCGCAATACCATTGTTCGAGCGGATAATCCCGGTCCCTGGCGACATCCTGGCTGCGTCCGGTCATGGCGCCCTCCGACGGCTAACGCTTGGGTTTCCGTGGCGGAAAGACGGATCGCGGAATGCGGACGTGAACGCCCTGCTTCCCATCGACGACTTGCGTTACGCCAAAATCGGCGGCGACGCTCATCAACGAATAGGCGTCGTCGCGCGAGGTGTTCTGCAGATCAGTCAAGAGGCGTAGCATCTCGAGCGACGCGCCACGCATCGCGACATTCAGATCCTCGTTGAAAGCGTGCACGATCCATTCATTCGGGGTCTCGAGCAAGGGCGAGGCAAAGGTGAAATCGCGGCGGATCGAAATCTGGAGCAGCACATCGAGTGAAGCTTCGATCGCCGTGCCGCTGAGCTCGCCATCGCCTTGCGAGATGTGCGGGTCGCCGACCGAGAAGAGCCCGCCGTCGACCGCGACCGGGTAATACATCACCGCGCCCGCGCCAATGCGCCAATTGTCGATATTGCCGCCATGGGCGCCCGGGGGAATCGTGCTGACGCGCCCCTTGACGTCTGGCGCGACGCCTGCCGTTCCGAGATGCGGCCGCACCGGAACGCGAAACCCCGTCAGCGCTGGTTGGCAATCACAGGTCTTGGTATCGGTGATCTTGCCGGGCGTCATGTATTTGCCAGGGTAGTTGTAAGCAAACACCGCCTCGGCTTGGTTGCTGTTGGCGTCGATCGAATAGATCGTCACCCGCTCATTCTCGCCGAACTCCTTGTAGAGATAGCCCCAATTGGCGGCGAGGTTGGAGCCGTAGAGAAGGCGCGGCGTCATCTCGAAATAGCGCACTTCGAGCATGTCGCCGGGGCGCGCGCCTTCGACGTAGATCGGGCCGGTCATGATGTGGACGCCCGGAAAGCGGTCGGCTTCCGGCACCTCGCGATAGAGCTGGCGAATAGCATCGTCCATCAACAGCTCCGGCGCATCGCCGGCATGATGCGTGACCGCCTCGATCTTGACGAGGTCGCCGCTTTTGACCGTGAGCGCGGGCGCGAGGGCGGCATCGAAATAGCCCCAATGGACGGTCTTCTTGGTGGCGGGGAGAACGTGGAGCATGAAAGCGCTTTCTGTTGAGATCGAGCCGAAGCCTATGTCCTGTGACGAGACACTATGGCAACGTTCGATGCGTTCCATCACAAGCGGGCTGACTGTGCGAGTGCTTGCAACCGCAGAACGGGATTCGCTTTGATTCGGCGGCGACGTATTTCAATGGTGTGAAGGCGGTGGCCTTGTGGCTGCCGTCGCAAAACGGCTGCTTTGCCGAGCGGCCGCAGGCGCACCAGAAATAAGTCTTGCCTGCTTCCACCTCGACCCCGAAGGGGCTTTTTTGCGCCACGACGGGCATGCCATCCGTCACGATCTCATCCCTCTCGACCTGTCTCAACGTGAGAAAAGGCTAGCGACGCAGTGGCAAACCGGTCTTGCTCTCCAAAGCACATTTAATTGTTCGCCATCCCGACGCGGTCCTTGCGAATTTCGGCCCAACGGGCTCGATAACGAGGAACGAGCCATTGGTTGAGGAGGGATTGCGCCCCTTCCTGCCACGAGTACCGCCCTCGGCCCGCGAAGCGCGAGCGCAGCCCCTGCTGGACCAACGTGTCGACATGGCGGTCTTGTTTCCCGATCTCGAGCGAGCCCGCCAAGGTCATCTCGAGCCGCTCGCGAAAGAGCGGCTCCCTCGTTGCGCCGGGAGCAACAAGCCAACCGCGCTCGGCCGTCGTTTGCTCGGGTCCGTCGGCACGAAAGAGCGTGTAGGACACATAGTCGACGCGCGCGAACAGAAAGAAAGTCGGCGGGATGTTGACGAAAATGAAGCGCTGGCGATCGTCGTCGGTCAAACCCGGAAAAATCGGCAAGACCGCCTTGCCGGTCGCGTTGAAGCCCGCATCCTTGCGCAAGAGTCCATTGAGGCGCAGATAGCCCGCGGAATCGGTCGGCAGCTCCGGAAAACTCGCAAGATGGCTCGGGCAAACGTCATGGATCGGACCATGATGCAAGCGGTTGGCGTGATAGCCGTCATTGCTGTTCTCGAACTGGACCTTCCAGTTCCAGGGATAGGATTGAATCCAAGGCGATTGGGATACCTCGGCACGCGACGGACCTTCCGCGCGGGTGAGATCGTGGCGCGCCAAGGCTTCAGCGATCGTTTCGAGCCGCGGCGCCAGGGGCGCTGCGTTCCGATCGAAATTGACGAAGATGAACCCGAGCCAAGTCTCGACCTTGAGCTCGGGCAAGCGAACCCTGCCTTTGTCGAAATTGCACGCGCGCTCCATCGCCGGAGCGCCGATCAAGCGGCCATCTAGCGAATACGACCAATGATGATAGGGACAGAGAAAGGATCGCGTCTTGCCGTGGCCTTCGGCGACCAACATGGCGCGGTGTTGACAAACCGTCGAAAGACACTTGAGTGCGCCATCCTGGGTGCGGACCACGACAAGCGGCTCGCCGACCTGCGTCGTCGTAAAGTACTCGCCCGGTTCTTTCACCCAGGATTCGAGCCCGACGCAGAGCCATTCGCGGTCGAAGATCGCCTCGACCTCGAAATCGAAAAATCCCGGATCGGTGTAGCAGGCTGGCGGCAAGGTTTCGGCGCGATCGATAGGCCCGAGCGAACTTTCCATCGCTTGGAAAAATGCATCGTCGAACCATGATGATTTCATCGCGCTTCTTGCCATTGCTCAGCCAACGTCGGCCGCTTCGCTGGTGACGACGCGCAGAAAGCGCTGCGTCCGCTCGTGCTGCGGATTGCCGATCAGCTCTTGCGGCGCGCCCTCTTCGACGATCTCGCCTTGATCCATGAAGACGACGCGATCCGCAACCTTCGCGGCAAAACGCAGCTCGTGCGTCACGATGATCATCGTCATCCCGCCTTCGGCGAGCCGGCGGATGACGGAAAGCACCTCGCCAACGAGCTCGGGATCGAGCGCGGAGGTCGGCTCGTCGAAGAGCATCAAACGTGGCGAGACTGCCAAAGATCGGGCAATGGCGATCCGCTGCTGTTGACCACCGGAGAGCCGGTGCGGCAGCTCGTTTGCGTGATTTTCAAGACCAACGCTCGCCAAGAGCTTGATGCCGAGGGCACGCGCCGCCGCCGGATCCTGCCCATAGACGCGAATCGGCGCCTCGATAATGTTCTCGAGTGCGGTCAGGTGATCGAACAGGTTGAAATGCTGGAATACCATGCCGATCCGCGCGTCGGCCCGGCATTTGGCAAGGTCGCGGCGCGGCCGCAGCGCGTTCCCGACCTTGTCGTAGCCGACGTAACGGCCGGCCACCGTGATCTCGCCCCAGTCAAGGCGCTCGAGGTGATTGATCAGTCGCAACAGCGTGCTCTTGCCCGAGCCGCTCGGGCCGAGAATCGCGATCACCTCGCCGCGATTGACGATGAGGTCGACGCCGCGCAAGACCTCGCGCGTGCCGTAGGATTTCCAAACGTTTTTGCAAACGACGAAGGGCGCCACTTCATCGGCGCGGGTGGCCGTTTGTTCGGGCTCCATCTCGGCGACCCAATTCGCCGGCATCGCCGCGATGCCCGCCGATACCTTGAGCGCCGCCGCCGGCTCGCGCTTCTGCACGCCAACCGAAAGCACCCGACCAAAGAGCCCATTGCGATCGGCATTGCGGTCGCGCTCAAGGCTGAAGTGCCGCTCAAGCCAGGCCTGAATTGCCGTGATGATGCTCGTCATGAAGAGATAGATGAGACCCGCCGCGGTCAAGACGGTGAAGAATTGCAGGTTCTGCGCGACGATCTGCTCGCTGCGGAAGGTCAGCTCGTTGACGAAAATCACCGAGGCAATGGATGTGCCCTTGATCATATTGACGGCGCTGTTGGCGATACCGGGGAGAATTGCGCGCATCGCTTGCGGCAGAACGATCCGCCGCAAGCTCAGCAAAGGTCCCATGCCGAGCGCTGAGGCCGCAATCGATTGGTTACGGTTGACCGAGAGGATGCCGCCGCGAATGAACTCGGCGCTGAAGGCCGCCTCGTTGAGGCCAAAGCCGAGCACCGCGGTCGTGAAGCTGTCGAGCTTGATGCCGATCTTCGGCAACGCGTCGTAAAGAAAGACGAGCTGCAGCAGCAGGGGTGTGCCGCGAATGAACCAGATATAGGTCCACGCCACGCCTCGCAGGATTCGCTGCCGCGACAATCGCAGCACCGCCAAGCCGAGGCCGAGCGAGAGGCCGCCAAGCATGGCGAGGCACGAGATCTCGAGCGCCAGCAGGGCACCCTTCAGCAAAAAGGGATGCGCGACGTAGGAAAGGACGTCTTGGAACCAGCTGCCCATCCTACTCAAAACCGCATCTCGAGCTGGGTGGCCCCCGCTCTCACTCGACCAGGATCTCCGGCGGCAAGCTCAGGCTGCTGTCGATTCCATATTTCTCGTAGATCGCTTTTTCTTCGCCGCTCGCCTGCAGCAATTTGACGGCATCGAACACCGCTTGCTCCAGCACCTTGTTGTTCTTGGCGATGCCGACGGCGATCTTGAGTCCGGTCGAGAAGGAAAAGGCGCGCTCGAATAGCGTCTTATCATAGGCTGCGACCGTCGCTTCACCGAGATAGGCGTCGACGCGATCGTTTTCGACGAGGCGTAAACCCGAAGCGCGGTCGGCGGCGGTCGTCATTTCGATTTCTGGCTTTCCCGCTTTTTGACAGGCGGCGCTCGCTTCACGGGCTTTGACGTCCTCGACGCTGCCGATCAGCGTCACGATGCGGAGGCCGCAGAGATCAGATAGCGCGGCGAGATGTTTCGGATTTCCTTTCGGCACAAGCGCGCCAGATCCGGCGGCTTCGTAGACCACGAAATCGAGCGACTTCGCGCGCTCGGGCGTATAATAGAGCGCATCCCAGATCAGATCGGATTGCCCAGCACTAACTGAAGCAACGAGGCCGGACCAATCGGCGGTCCCGAACGTGATCGGCACGCCGATACAGGCAAAGGCAGCGCGCGCATAGTCGGGACCGAAGCCGATGATATTATCGAGATTGCTGGGATCGCGGAACGAATAAGGCTTGCTGCTGCCCGTAACGGTGACCTTCAAAGTCTTGCCGGCAAGGCTCGGATACTTCGTTGCAACGTCGCCCGGCTTACATTCCGATTCAGCGGCATGTGCCGCGGAGGCCCCCGCGATGCTGAAAAATCCCAGCAGAGCGATGGCGGCCATCCCGGTTTTGCGCAGCATAAACAGCTCCCGATCGAAGTTCCTTAAGCGTTCACCCTAGCGGGCATGCCGCAACGGCTTCTTGTCCCGATCGACATAAGAAATTGTCCGCACCTCTCTCCAGCGCCTTACCGCTCGTTGCGCGCCGCGCGCGGGACCGGATTCGCGGGCACCCGACCGTCATCCTCAAACAGCGCCTTGCGAAGCGAAGCATGAACGCAGAGATTGCCGTCGACCACTTGCGTGATGCCAAAATCCACCGCAACCGAGATCAGAGAGATTGCTTCATCCTCGCTGAGGCCCTTGTTCATCATGAGGAAGCGGCGCACCTTCCAGAAGGCGTCGCGCATCGCCGGATCGAGCGAGGAACGCTTGTAGATTTCGCTTTGTGCCGCGTCGCCGAGTTCGGCCAAATAATTGGGGAAGCTGAAGCCGTGAATGACCCATTCGGTCGGCGTCTCGAGCAGCGGATAATTGAGATCGGCGAAGCTGCGGCCGGGAAGATCGCGTTTCTTGTGCAGCACGATCTGGAACATGCCAGTGAGCGAGCATTCGATCGCCGTGCCGCAAAGCTCGGAATCGCCTTGCGAAGCATGGGGATCGCCGACGGAAAGCAGCGCGCCAGGCACCGACACCGGCAGGAACACGGTCGCACCGGGCCCGGCGCGCCAATTGTCGAGATTGCCGCCAAAATAAGACGGCGGAATCGAATCGACGATCTCCGCTTCCTTCGGCG
>CAYMNX010000702.1:0-1969 GCA_964391905.1 uncultured Rhizobiaceae bacterium | reverse complement strand
ATCGATCTGCCGCGGCCGCGGAGCCGCGCCACTTTAAGCCTGCCGCGATTTTCCGAATTGCGCGAGCGCGTGTGGAGCAACCTCATGAGCGAGGCGCGACAAGCCGAATTTCAAATGGGCGGGTAGAAATTTTAGGGAGAGAAACGATGAAACGAAGAGCCGTTGCGGTGTTGTTGATCGTCGGGGCCATGCTGGGCGGGGCGGCGGCTCCTGCCGCCGCCGCGGCGCAAAAGCTCGTTTTCGCGCTGCCGGGCGTGCCGCCCATCTATCTGACAGTCTTTGCTTACGTCGCGGAGAAGCAGGGCTTCTTCAAGAAATACAATGCCGATGTCGAGCTGCGGCAATTCGATTCCGGTGCCGCCGGATCGCGCGCCGTCCTCGCCGGCGACGCCGATCTGGCACTCGTTCCGACCGCGCTGACGATCAATCAGATCGCCAATGCCGATGCGAATGTCGTGGGCATCTATGGTCTCCCCAATCCCGACTGGTCGATCGGCACGACCAATGCCGGCAAGGCAAAATGCGAGGATTTGAAGGGCCAGCAGATCGGCGTCGATACGCCAGGAGGAGCCCGGTCGCTGGCGCTCAAGGACATGCTGGTCGGCGGATGTCACCTGACGATGAACGATGTGCAGCAGGTGCCGCTTGGATCGAACACCGCGCCGGCCATGGTCGCGGGCCAAATCTCCTACGGCGTTCTCCATCTCGACGATGTGCCGGTGATCGAAAGCCAGGGCAAGAAGGTCGCGATCGTCATCAAGCTGACGAATGCGGTGCCGACCAGCCACTACGATTTGCTGGAAGCGCGTCGCGATCGCCTTGCCGAAAAGCGCGACGGGATCGTTCGGGCGGTCGCGGCGCTGGTCGATGCCGCGCGCTACATGGCGGACCCGAAGAACGCCGATACAGTCGCCCAGATTGGGACGATCACGGGACATGATCTTGCGATCTCGAAAGAGGCCTTGGGCCTCTTCAACGGGATCGGCTTCTGGGAAATTCACGACGACGGCCTCGACCGCACCAAGATCGAAGCCGTGGTCGAAGATCAGGTGAAGGTCGGCAATATCAAGCAAGGCAAGACGCCGCCCAGCTACGATCGGCTCGTCGACCGAACCGTATGGCGCGATGCCGAGGCCATGATCGGCAAGCACTGAGGTTTCGTTGCCCATGATGTCGCGCCGCGCGTTGATGGCGCGCTATGCCCCTTCGGCGGTGAGCCTCGTCGTCGGAATGGCGGCGTGGGAAATCGTCGGCCGGCGTACCGACGCCGCTTTTCTCGTGCCGCTTTCCGAAACGGTCGAGCGCCTTTGGGAGCTTGCCTCGAGCGGCGAGCTGTGGCGCGAGACGGCGAGCTCGCTTGCCATTTTCACGACCGGTTTTTGCTTCGCCCTCCTGGTCGGGCTCCCCGCGGGTCTGCTGATGGCGCGCGCTGCCGCGCTTCGCCGGGCGCTCGACGTCTACATCATGATCGCCTATGCGACACCTCTCGTCGCGCTCATTCCCTTCATCCTGTCGCTGATGGGATTCGGCTTTGCCCCCAAGGTGCTGGTCGTGTTTCTCTTCGCCGTGTTTCCGATCCTTTACAACACGGTCGAGGGCGCACGGAGCATCAAGCCGGAGCTCATCGAGGTCGCGCGCTCGTTCCGCTCGAGCGAATGGGCGCTGTGGCGCGAGGTGATGGTGCCCTACACCTTGCCGTTCACGATGACCGGAGTGCGGCAGGGCATCGGCCGCGCGCTGGTTGGCATGATCGCCGCCGAGTTTTTCTTGAGTTCGACCGGCCTCGGCCAACTCATCATGAGCGCATCGCAAAATTTCGATACGGCGGGCGTGTTCGCCGCGATCCTCGTCATCCTGGCCCTCGGCCTGTGCCTCATGTGGGTCGGGCGACTGGTCGAGCTGCGCTTCGCGCGCTGGCGGGTTTGACGCGAATGAGCGCGGCGGTGGCAAGGGAGAAAGGACCGCCCTC